>QGUH01000672.1 GCA_003242355.1 Pseudomonadota bacterium | reverse complement strand
GTCGCCGATTGCATCGGGGGCTTTTGGGTGCCCCTCGTGGCGGCGGGGCTCTTTGCGATCGGGCCGCTCCCGGATCCCGGGTTCGAGACGCCTCGGGCGATCTGGGGGCTCAGTCTGTACTCCGGCATCGTCTGGAGCGCGTACAACCTCGGTCACTTCAACACGCTCATCGACTCGGTGGGGAACCGCCACGCGGAACGCGAGATCGCGATTGCCGTGGCCATCACCGGAATCGCCGTGTTCGCGGGTGGGCTCTTGGGCGGCGTCCTCGCGACGCACGTGCCGCCCGTCGCCGGGTCGCGCCTGCGCGCGGTATTTTTGGCTTCGGCGATCGGGCGTCTCCTGGTCGTTCTCTTCTTGTTCCGGACGTTGAAGCCCATGGCACCGTTGCCGGACGCGTCGCCGCTCGACGCGTTCAACGAGCTTCCGGGATACCGTTTCGGCATGGGGATCCTGCGCGGCGCGTTTCGTGCCTTCCGCCGCCAGTAGTCCGCCGAGCGCGTCACGTCGCTCCGGCCCACGAGCAGGACCGGATCGCAAACGTCCGAGGCGGTTGACACGGTCGAGACACAATGGTCGAAGAACCCCGTGTCGATCGCGCTGCCCGCTCCGAGCCCGCCCGACGTCGTCTCCCCGAGGGCGCCGCTCCCCGAGCGAGCCGGTGAACGCGCGCGGAGGCTCGCCGAAGGGCTCGCCATCACGCACACGCTCGGCGCCTGGCTCGATCGACGCGGCTTCTCCGACATCGAACGCACGCGGCGCTTCTTGAATCCACGGCTCTCCGAGCTGACCTTGCCCGACGGCATGGCGGATCGGGAAGCGGCCGCGGACCGCATTGCCCGCGCCCTCCGCGCGCGCGAGCGCATCGCGATCTTCGGCGATTACGACTGCGACGGCATGACGGCGGCGGCGATCCTCACCGAGATGTTGCGCGCGCTCGACGGCGACGTGCGCGTGTTGCTCGGCAGTCGCTTCGACGGCGGTTACGGCGTCTCGGAGCGCGCGGTCACGCGCATCCTGGAGACGGGCGCGACGCTCCTCGTAACGTGCGATTGCGGGTCTTCGGATCACGAGAATTTGGCACGCTTGCGCGCGCGCGGCCTCGACGTAATCGTCGTCGATCATCACCTGGTCCCGGACGAACCCTTGCCGGCGCTCGCATTCCTGAATCCGCATCGCAAAGATTGCGGCTTCGGTTACAAGGGGCTCGCGTCGTGTGGGCTCGTGCTCTCGGTGGGCGCCGCCGTGCGCAGCGCGCTCGGTCGGCAGCTCGACTTGCGTCGGTGGCTCGATCTCGTGGCCATCGGCACGATTGCGGACGTGGCGCCGCTCGACGGGGACAACCGAGCGCTCGTGCGCGCGGGCCTCGGCGCGCTGCGCGCCGCACGCCGCCCAGGGATTCGGGCGTTGCTCGAACAGGCGCGGCTGGACTCCGCATATCCCTTCTGCGCCGAGGACGTCGCGTTCCGCATCGCGCCGCGTTTGAACGCGCCGGGACGCCTCGGAGGCCCCGAGCCCGCGCTCGAGCTCTTGATGGCGACCAGTCCCGAATCGGCGCGCGCGCTCGCCGCGGCGCTCGAGCAAGCCTCCACCGAGCGCAAAGCCCAGCAGGAGCGGATGCTGAACGAGGCGCTCGAAGAGATTCGTCGCGAGCGCTACGACGAGCGCCCGGCAATCGTCCTCGGGCGACGCGAGTGGAACCCGGGGATCGTGGGCATCGTGGCCGGGAGACTCGCCGACCGCTTCGAACGCCCCGTGGTGGTGGTCGGTTTCGACGGGGCGACGGGCCGCGGCTCGGTTCGTGGCCCGGCGGGCTATCGACTCCACGAAGCGCTCGTCCGCTGCCGCGACACCCTGGTGCGCTTCGGCGGGCATCAGTCTGCCGCGGGGCTCGAAGTCGAGGAGGCGCGCCTCGGCGACCTGCGCACGGCATTCGAAGCCGCGGTCCCCGTTTGTGTCGAAAACCCTGGCCCGGAAGACGCACCGGCAACGGGCAGCGAAGGGCGCGTTTGGCTCGAAGCGAGCGACACGCCGGCACGGGTGCTCGCCGATCTCGCGCTGCTCGAACCGTGCGGGCACGAGAACCCGGCGCCCGACGTGGTGGTCGAAGGCGCAGTGGTGGCTGCGCGTGCAGTGAGCGGTGGGCATCTCAAGCTCGAGCTCGAGCTCGGATCGGGCGCGCGCCTCGCCGGGTTCGGCGTCGAGATGGGGGATCGGGCGGCGAGTCTGGGTGAACGCGTTACGCTCGTCGGGCGCCTGCGCCCCGATCGATACCGCGGCGGGGACGCGGTCGAGCTGCGCGTCGAGCAGATCCTCGACCCCTGCTGAACGGCGTCGTCCGGTTTTCCGCCGCGGGTGCGAGGCGTTCACGTCCGCTTCGCGCGTCGCCGTCGGTTCCGCCGCGGGTGCACGCCGACGCACCGCACGACCTCGATGAAGCGAGCGACGGCGGGAGATCGATTGTCTCGGTGCCAGACGAGGCGAAGCTCGGAGACGGGAGAGTCGAGCAGGGGACGGAGCACGATGTCGTCGCGGCGAATCTCCCGGACCGAATCCGGCACGATCGAGACGCCGAAGCCTGCGGCGACGAGCGAGAGCACGTCCACCTGGGACGCTTCCTGCACGACTTTCGGTGAGAACCCCGCGTTTCGGCAGAAGCCCACCAGAAAGTCGAAGAACGCCGGCCCGCGGTCGCGCGGAAAGAAGACGAACGGCTCGCGGCTCACGTCGCGGAGCGCGAGCCGTTTGCGCGCCGTCAGCGGATGATCCGGCGGCAGCGCGAGCATCAGGCGTTCACGGCGCACCACTTCGGAGACGAGCGACGGCTCGTGGAGCGGCCCGCGCACGAAGCCGACGTGCAGCTCTCCGCGCAACAGGCCCTCGATCTGCCCGCCGCTCGGTAGCGGTTGCGTCCGAATCGTCACGTCCGGAGCTTGCTTGCGAAACGCGCGCAGGATGTCGGTGAGGCCGCAGTAGGCGAGCGACGAGGGATACCCCACCGAGATGCGCCCGCGACGGCCCTCCGCCGCCCGGCGCGCCTCGTGGACGCCGGCCTCCACGGCGTGCAGAGCGGCGCGCGCGTGCTCGAGCAGCGTTTCACCCGCGGCAGTGAGCTCGATGGGGCGACGTGAGCGATCGAAGAGCTCGAACCCGAGCTCGCGCTCGAGGTCTTGCACCTGTTTGCTGAGTGGCGGTTGGGCGATGCCGAGCCGCGCTGCCGCGCGGCCGAAGTGGCGTTCTTCGGCGACGGCGGCGAAGTAGCGGAGGTGTCGGAGCTCCATGAGGCACGCATCATACCTCGAAGATATCGTGATGCCTCGTTTCATATATTGGACGTTCCGTCACGGGATCCCTAAGAAGGAGGGCCCGCGCTTGCGGCA
>QGUH01000671.1 GCA_003242355.1 Pseudomonadota bacterium | reverse complement strand
AGCGAGCGTTCCGTGAGCGCGTCGGCGTACAGCTGGCCCTCGAGAAAACCTCGGGCACGTCCAGTTGGGGTGCCGGACGCGAGACGAAAGCGCCCGTCGGTGCCACCACCGCCACCGCCTTCCTCGACGTCGTCGTCTCCCTCGCCGTCGTCGCCATCGTTCTCGTCCTCGGTGCCATCGTCGTCCTCGCTCGGCGAAGGCTCGCCGCCGGCGCCTTCGTCCGGGTCGAGCTTCTCACCGGGTTTCAGCCACTCGTCGGCCTCGAACTCCTCGGCGAGGCGTTGGCGATCGATCTCGAAGCCCAGCGCCTCGAAGCGTCCGGCGAAGTCCGCTACCCGGACGTACACCTGCGCACGGGTGAGCAGGTCCTTCCGCGGCCGAACCGGATACGTTGGCCACGGCGCAAGCTGCTCGTCGCCGAAGTTCCAGAGCGCCCACCACCGGAGACTCTGGTCGTGCACCGTGGTCGAGAGCGCCTCGGCGTCGAACTCGAGGTTACTCTGATCGTTCTGCGCCGCGTGGGTCTGCGCCGCGGCGCGCGAGCCCTCTTTGACCTCGGTCGTGAGGTTGCCGCCCCGGATATTGATCGCAATGGCGGTGTTCGCCATGTCGATCTGGGAGCGGTAGATGTGCTCGGTGTTCGCCTGTGCTTCGACAAGCCGGAGGTCGAAGCCGGCTGGCAGCACGACGCACGCGTCGCGACCGCGCTCGTAGATGTCCGTGGCT
Source organism: Pseudomonadota bacterium (assembly GCA_003242355.1). Taxonomy (GTDB): domain Bacteria; phylum Myxococcota_A; class Polyangia; order Polyangiales; family Polyangiaceae; genus PMG-095. The sequence goes on along the minus strand of QGUH01000671.1, from coordinate 2,663 downwards.
AGGGCCTTGCGCTGCTCTTTCGTGGTCTCCGGGATCAGACCGTTCGCGAGCGCCTGGGCGTCCTGCGTCACTGTGAGCAGCGACGCTTTTTCGCCGTGGCGCGCCCAGTCGCTCAATGCGTAGCGCTTGAGCAGCACGAGCGGTGCGAGCGCTCGCCACGAGCCGAGCGCCCACGGCCGATTACGGCCGAACGGAGTGTGCAGGATCCATGTGCCGTCGCCAGGCGCGAACTCGACCTCTTCGGTCGCCGCGCCGCCGAATGTCCCTTGCCCGGTCACGGTCACCACGCGCGCGCGCCATGTGCGCGTAGTGATGTCGAACCGCACGTGCTGCGGGTTCCAGAACTCCGGGCGCGGCAGGATGCGCCCACTGTTTTCGTCGAGACTCGGCTGATGCCGTGCGGGCGCGAGCCCGAGGAGGATGCCCCACCCGAGCAGCTGCGCAAGCTCCGTCTCGGGCCATCCTTCCCAATAGTCCTCCTCGGCCTCGAGCGCGCGCACCGCGCGCGCGCTGCGGCGCTTGTCGCCGCTGGGCTCGAACGACGGCACGAGGCGGGTCACCGCCTGCACGCGCTGATTCACGACGGAGAGCACTCGGTCGTCGGAGAGCAGCCAGTCGCAGATCGCGGCCGCGCTTTTGAGGTTGCCGCCGTCGGCCTGCACTTCCGCCGAGCGCAGGAGCGAGGGCGTCCAGAGCGTGAATGCGCGCACGCTCGGCTCGACGCCTGCCGATGGCGGAGGCGCCGGCTTTCGATTGCGTTTCCTCGACGCCAAAGTCGGCCTGTTTGCGAAAGTGTCAGCTACCGGCGATCGGAGCGAGCGCCCTCGGCACTGAGGTCGTCGCCGCTCTTCGTATCGAGCAGTGCGTGCGCGTTGCCGAGCGCGTCCACCTCGTCGTCGCGCTCCGAGCCCGAGCCAGTGAACTCGAGCACGACGTCGAGAAACGGATAGAGCCAGCTCTCCGTTGCGACGCCGCAACCGCATGGACACTGCGGGAACGCTTGCGGGTCTGGCACGAGGACGCGCCCGGCGTTCCACGCAGCCGCGACCTCGGTCGCCGCCACGTACTTATCTCCGGGGGGCTGCCGCACGATGAGCGGCAGGCGCATCCGCTGGAGAAACTGCGCCGCGCCCCGTTCCGTGCCGGATGCTCGCCAGAGCATGCGAGCGCCCGGTCGGCGAACGTTGCGAGCTTTGAGAGTGAGGGCGAAGTCCGGCGCTTCGACCTGCGCGGAGTCCACGTGCAGCACGTAGAAAAACGGACCGGGCTGGCCGTCGGTGCCGGTTTCTGCGCGCCACAACTCGAGGCACACAGAGCTGTCCCGGGCCTTGCGTGTGCGGGCCGTGTACGCGAGGTCGACGCCGTAGGCGGGGCGGAACTTGGTCGGCAGCTTCGTGTAGTAGGTAGCCGCGTGGAACACGGTCCCGCCACGCGGACGCGGGCGGCCTTGGTACAGCGCCGCCCACGTGAACTCGAGAACCTTTGCGCGCTTCTTTTCGAGCTCCTCGACGGGCCACTTCTCGGGGAACAGCGCCTCGCCGACCTTGCGCCCGTTCGGGTCGTCGATGACGACGCCATCGTCGTTCACGGCGCCTTCGGCGATCGCCTGCAGATTGATGGCCTCCCAACCCTCGTCGATGAGCACTCCGCTCAGGTCCCGCGGGTGCCAGCGTGTCGCGAGCACGAACAGCGATGCGCCAGCGTGAACGCGTGTCTCGATCGCCTCGCGATATGCGGCCTCAACCGTCGCTCGGCGCACGTCGCTGTCGGCTTCCGCGCGATTCTTGAACGGGTCGTCGATCCAGGCCGCACCATCGACGGGCTCGCCGGTGATGCCGCCGTCAACCGAGGTGAATAGGATCTGCCCGCCACCCGGCAGGAGAATTTGCCCGAGCGGGCCGCTCGTTACGACGCCCGCGGCGACGAGGAGCCGCTTGAACTTGCGGGCGACAGAGTTCGCGCGCCGCTGGTTGTAGGTGACGTAGGCCCACCGGCGCCCCGGAAATTCGAGCGTCAGGAATGCGATCAGCGCGAGCGTGACCTCCGTTTTCCCGTGCTGCGGCGGCGCGGAGAAAACGAGGCGCAGCCCGCCGCCGACCGCCTGCAGGCAGCGCCGCACGTACACCCGGAAGTGTCGCGGGGAGAGCAGGTGCGGATTGACCCGCGCGAAAAACGCCCAGAAGCGCTCTTCAATGGAGGGCTGTTCCGCCGGTGGCGGTGGTGGAGGCGGCGGTTCCGTCTCCTGCGGCGGTGCTAGCTCCGCTTGGCGCTCGAGCGCCCACTCCTGCATTCGCTGCAGGCGCCGGATCTTTCCGAGTATCGCGAGGCTGCTTCCCACTGTGCACGATGCGTTCCGTCACCACGAGCTCGCCGACGAGCTTCGCGCCGCCGGCGAGCGTGCGGAACGCCTCGGGTTCGTACCGGTCGAGCTTGTGCGCGAGCTCCGCCTGTCGCGCCATCGCCCGTAGCGTCGCCCGCAGCGTCTCGACGGCCTCGGCCTCCCACTGCTCCCGGAGCGCGGCTTTCTTTTGCTCGACGATCTGGGCCAGCGCCGCGTTACCGGTGACGCCTTTTCGCTCGTCTCCGTAGACTCGCTGGATCCAGCGCTTGATGGTCGCGTCGGAGACTCCATAGGGGTCTCGCCCCGCACAGCGCCTTGTGGT
>QGUH01000670.1 GCA_003242355.1 Pseudomonadota bacterium | reverse complement strand
GTCGAGCTCGGGGCGTAGCAGCTTGTAGACATCGGCGGGCGTGCGGATGGTCTTGATGCGGCTAGTGCGCTTGGCCATCGGTCCTCATTTGCTTGAGTTTGAACGCCTTGAGCGCAGCGATCGCAGCTTCGCGCTTGGTCATGTTCGGCGGGTCGTTTTCCGTCGATCCTGGCATGTAACAGCTACACCGCTCTTCGACGTGGGCGAGGCTGCCGATAACTATGCGCGCAGCGCACTCGTTATGGAGGGAGCGATCTTCGTCGCGCTCGTGGTCGGCAATCTCTTCGCCGCACCAGCGACAGGTAGACTGGGTAATGAGTTCACGTTTCATTGGTCGGCTCCTGGCCCATCAGTCCGGCAGCTCGTCGTCGTGGCGATCGTCCTCGTCGAGGCGATCACGAAGAGTTTGATACTCCTTCTCTTGCTGGGCGTACCAGTCGTCGCGGGCCTGTTCTTTTTCCTCCAGGTAATCGAGGTAGGCTTCGTACTCTTCGTCGCGATCGTCGTCGCGATTGTCGTCGTTGTTCCTGGGCATGTCTTGACCACCTATTGCCGAGCGCTTGGGACTCGGCGAGCATCAGGACGGAGAGGTACAGCGCGCGGCCATCGGCTCTTGTCACGGTTAGCGACGTCATGGGGGGCGCGGTAACGTCGGAGGGTCTCGACTCATTCGCGGCGTCTCAGTTCTTAGAGCACCGAGCTCTTATTGCTCGGTGATCCTCTTCAACCCGAACAGCTCGAACCTGTCTCAGTTCTTAGAGCACTGAGCAGCTCTTGTTGCTTGCGCCGAGAAGGGGCTACGTTCAGTGCTGGGGCCACCAGTCTCAGTTCGTAGAGCACTGAGCAGCTCTTCTTACAGGTCGAGACAACGGTTGCCATCATGCGGGCTGAAGCGTCTCAGTTCTTAGAGCACCGAGCAGCTCTTGTTGCGTCCACCGCGGTCCTCGTCGCACGGGTCCCACCTGGTCTCAGTTCTTAGAGCACTGAGCAGCTCTTGTTGCCACTTGACGTAAGTCTCAGTTCATAGAGCACTGAGCGGCTCTTGTTACTCAGCGAAGACCTCGGCGCGCTTCTGGCGCGAGCAGTTGAGTCTCAGTTCATAGAGCACTGAGCGGCTCTTGTTACAGCATCTTCCAGATCTTCAGTTGTCACGCGCTCGTATCTACCACGATGCGAGCGCCTCCGCATCACGCTGCCTTCCGTCGACCGCGCCGCAGACGTTCCGACCGCGACTCCTTGCGCTCCGCATCTTTGCGCGCGCGAGCGGCTTCCCACTCGTCCGCGGCACGTGACCACTCGCGCAGGAGATTGCGGCACGCGTTGTCGTCCTGATCCCACTGCACGCCGCACGACGAGCACGTGTGCATGCGACCACTCGCGGCGCGGTCCCACTGCTCGATCGAGCCGCAGGCATGGCACGTGCGCGTCACGTCCTGCGCGGATAGCTGCACGACTCGACGCTCGCTGAATGCGCTGACCAGAGCGGCGCGCAGTTCGCTGCCTGCCGCGAGCCGTTGGCTTCGCTTCGCCGCGTCGATCTCCGTGCGCTCGCTCTCCGGCGCAGGAGAGCGCTGCAGCGCTCGCAGGTCCGTGTCGTCGACAACAAGCGTGCGATAGCGACGTGCGAGGTGCGCGGCGAGCCGTCGATAGATCTCGCGGCGGTGTCCGAGCGCACCACGCAGGAGCCCGGCCTCGTAGCGCTGCAGGTGCTCGTCGCGATAGCGCCACGCCTCGAGCATCTCGTATGCCTCGGCGTCGCCGTCGAAGCGGTGATCGCGCCACCACCGAGCGAGCGCGGCGAAGCGTGCCGGCGAACGCCATGCGTGCATGTGCTCGCAGCGCTCGACGATCTCCTGCGGTGGCCCCGCGATCGCGCCAATCGACTCGATCAGTCGCGGCCGCATCTCGTTGAGGTGCCGGTCGCGAATCGAGCGGATGCTCTCGGACTTCTCGATCCGATCGACGATCGAGCGCGGCACGAGGATCTCGTGCGTCGTGCCGTCGCTGCCACGGACGTAGCCCGCGCGGATTCCGCCGTCGACTCTCGCCCAGCCGAGATTGAGCGCGACCGCGCCGGCGTCTGGTGCTGGGCGCGCCCATCCGTCGGGGATATCGACGAGGATCTGCACGCGCCAGTCCCAGCGCCGGCAATCACGTCGGCGACGCTGCACCGTCGCGGCCTTGATGCGCGCGCCATCGGGGAGGGCGCGGTGCATGATCATCTGCCACTCGGCCCAGATCGGAGCGCGCCCGTCGCTGCCGATGCGCATGCGGAGGAGCCTGCGGGATCCGGCGCGACGACCGGTGCGGGGATCCTCACACTCGTGGATCTGGAGCTGTGTGTCCGTCGTGAGCTCATCGACGGCGATTCCGCCCTGGAGCTGCACGCCGATGCGACCCTCGCCGGTCCAGCGTGCGAAGCGAGGAGGCGTCTTGCTCTTGCGTGCCTGATCCGCGGCGGCTTCAGCGAGCAAGTACGTGCCCCAGTAGACGCCACACCTTGCGCGCTCCTCTTTGACGCGCTCGCGCGACCACTGCTCGATCTCGGCGAGCTTGGCCTGGATCTCGGGGTCGGAAGCGATCGCAGCCTTCGCGGCGCGGAGCTGCTCGCGGAGGTCCTTGATCCGCGCACCGAGATCGCGGACACGCGCGCGATCCTCGGCGGCCTCGGAGCGAGACCGCGTCGCCGCGCGGCTCGCCTTGATCTGGAGGCGCAGTCGCTCGCGCTCCTCGCTGAGCGTCGCGATCTCAGCTGCCAGCGGCTCGGTGTCGACGTGACCGGAGAGCACGGCGGCCACGCGCTCTCGCCGCTCGCGCTCGATCTCGACGAGCGTATTGCGGTAGCGGTGGCCTGCGCGCATCTGCTCCTCGACGAGCTGCGCGTTGAGCGTCGGGGGCAGTAGTGTGTATCCGTAGATTCGGATCATTGATTACCCCTCTCACGGATCCACTCGCTGAGCGTCTTGTCTTCGCGCTCGGCCGCCTGCTCCCAGGCCCGGCGCTCGTCGGGCGTCACGCGGACCTGCGCGGTTAGGTTTCTTCGTCGGTCGTGGCATGGCTTCTCCCGTGCGCGGCTGGGTGCTGACCGAGCACGGCGATCCAGTAGCCGTCGCCGTAGCCGTAGCCGGAACCGTCGACGTCGCCGTCGCCGTAGCCGTACCCGTAGCCGCGGCCGGAACCGTCGCCGTAGCCGTAGCCGATGCCGTCGCCGTAGCCGGAACCGTCGACGTAGCCGTCGCCGTAGCCGTGGCCGTCGCCGTAGCCGTCGCTCACCGAGCCCACGGAGCCGCCTCCCAGCGCTTGACCGCTTCCGGGGAACACTCGATCACGCTCGTGATCTTGCGCAGTGTGATCCGCTCGACCGCCGGCCCGATCCGGCACCCCTCGTCCGGAC
>QGUH01000014.1 GCA_003242355.1 Pseudomonadota bacterium | reverse complement strand
GGGGTTCGCGAGTCCCTTGCCGGCGATGTCCGGCGCGGAGCCGTGGATCGGCTCGTACAGACCGAGCCGGCCCTCGCCGAGCGAAGCGCTCGGCAGCATGCCGAGCGAGCCGGTGAGCACCGCGGCTTCGTCGGAGAGAATGTCGCCGAACATGTTCTCGGTGACGAGCACGTCGAAGCTGCCCGGCGCCGTGACGAGGCGCATGGCGCACGAATCGACGAGCTGGTGCTCGAGCGTGACGTCGGCGAAGTCGCGAGCGACCTCGGTCGCGATCTGGCGCCAGAGCCGCGACGACTCGAGCACGTTCGCCTTGTCCACGGACGTGACCTTCTTCCGGCGCCCGCGCGCGAGCGAGCAGGCGAGGCGAATGACGCGTCGGATCTCGAAGTCCATGTACTCGAGCGTGTCCACGACCCGCAGGCCCCGCTCGGTTTGCTCGCGATACTGCTTGCCGAAGTACAAGCCCCCGGTGAGCTCGCGCAGCACGAGCAGGTTCACGCCCTCGATCCGATCCGGCTTGAGCGGCGACGACGCCACGAGCTCGGGGTAGCTCTGAACGGGTCGCAAGTTCGCATACAGGCCGAGACCCTGGCGGATCGCGAGCAGGCCCTTCTCGGGGCGAGTCTTGGCGTTGGGATCGTCCCACTTGGGACCGCCCACGGCGCCGAGCAGCACGGCGTCCGCCGCCCGCGCCGCCTCGAGCGTGGCCGCGGGCAGGGGATCGCCGGTCTCGTCGATCGCGATCCCGCCGATGAGGTGGGTGTCGTACGTGAACTGATGACCAAAGCGCGTCGCCACGCCGTCGAGGACCGCGCGGGCGGCCGCCACGACCTCGGGACCGACGCCGTCGCCGGGGAGGAGAACGATGGAAGCTTTCATGGGCTCGTCCGGGCGGAGCCTGCCTCCGTCGCGGCCGCAGGGGAAGGGGGAGCTTCACTCGTCCGAGAGACGGGCGCGGGCGGGGGCTCGCTGGCCCGCGCCAGGGCCCGGGCCTCGCCGGAGAGCGGCTCGGACGGAGGCTCGGCGCCCGCCGAAAAGAGCCCGTACTCGATCGAGTCCACCAGGGCGTCCAGCGAGGCTTCGATGATGTTGCTCGAGGCCCCGACCGTGCTCCACGTGCCCGACTCGCTCTTGCTGTCGATGAGCACGCGGGTGATGGCGCCCGTGCCGGCCACGCTGTCGAGGATCCGCACCTTGTAGTCGGCGAGCTGAATCCGCTGCACGATGGGGTAGACGGGGGTGAGGGCCTTGCGCAGCGCCGCGTCGAGCGCGCCGACGGGGCCGTTGCCTTCCGCGGCCGTGTGCAGGATCTCGTTGCCCACGCGGAGCTTCACCACGGCTTCCGCGAAGGTCTCGCTGTTGCGCCGCTTGCCGACCTGAACCTGATAGTCGAGGATCTCGAACAGCGGCTCGTAGCCCGGGGCGCGGCGTTTGAGCAGGAGCGCGACGGACGCTTCGGCGCTCTCGTACGAAAGCCCGCGCGCTTCGGCTTCCTTGATCTCGCGGAGCGCCTCGACCTCGGCGCCCGCGTCGATGACGACGCCGAGCTCTTCGGCCTTGGACAGCACGTTGCCGCGCCCCGACAGCTCGCTCACCACGACGCGCATGGTGTTGCCGACGAGCTCGGGCTCGATGTGCTGGTAGCTCGTCGGGCTGCGGCGCATGGCCGCCACGTGCACGCCGCCCTTGTGCGCGAACGCGCTCCGCCCCACGTAAGGCGTGCGCGGATCGAGCATGTGGTTGGCCACGTCGGCGACGAACCGCGAAAGCTCCGTGAGCCCGGCGAGCTTGCCGGGCTCGAGGCAGCGAAAGCCGAGCTTGAGCTCGAGATTCGGGATGATCACGCTCAGGTTCGCGTTGCCGCAGCGCTCGCCGTAGCCGTTCATCGTCCCCTGCACGTGACGCACGCCGGCGCGCACGGCCGCGAGCGTGTTGGCGACCCCGCACCCCGTGTCGTCGTGCACGTGGACGCCGAGCCGGACGCCGGGCAACGCGCGCGCGACGTCCTGCACGGCCGCCTCGATGCCCCAGGGCAAGCTGCCGCCGTTGGTGTCGCAGAGCACGATCACCTCGGCACCTCCGCGGCGGGCGGCGTGCAGCGTCTCGATCGCGTAGGTCGGGTCGGCGCGGTAGCCGTCGAAGAAGTGCTCCGCGTCGTAGACGACCGTTTTGCCGGCCGCGACGAGGAACGCGACGCTCTCCTCGATCATCGCGAGGTTTTGCTCGAGCGTCGTCCGGAGCACGTCCGTCACGTGCAGCGTCCAGGTCTTGCCGAAGATCGTGCAGACCGGCGTGCCGGCGGCGACGAGCGCCTGCAAGTTCGGATCGTCCTCGGGGGCGAGCCCGGCGCGGCGCGTGGAACCGAAGGCGGCGAGCCGGGCGTTCCGAAAGACGCGGTCGCGCGCGCGCGCGAAAAACTCCGCGTCTTTCGGGTTCGACCCCGGCCAACCCCCTTCGATGTACGTGACGCCGAACGCGTCGAGGTGCTCCGCCAGGCGGAGCTTGTCCTCGACGGTGTACGAAATGCCTTCCCCCTGAGAGCCGTCGCGCAGCGTCGTGTCGTACGTTTCGACGAAGGGGCGTTGGTCTTGGTTCATTCGTCTCTCCCCCGAGCCTACTCCGCGGCTCCCGAAGAAGCCGTTTCGAGCGGGCTCGGGGCCGGCTCGTGCGTCGTCTCACGGCCGCCCTCGGCTGCGAGCAGCCGATTGAGCGCCGCGAGATACGCCTTGGTGCTCGCCACGACCACGTCGGTATCGGCGGCGTGACCGTGGAAGACGGGCGAGCCGCCGGAGCCGTGTTGCGGGTTGATCCGACCATCGCCCCCGCCGCCGGTCGCGCGCACGCGAACGCTTGCATGCCCGAGCGCGTCGATGCCTTCGGTCACCGCGTTGATCGAGTACTCGAGCAGCTCGCTCGGAGCGCTGATGATTTCGTCGATCGCACGGAAGACGGCGTGCACCGGACCCGTGCCGATCGCGGCGTGCGTGACCTTCTGCCCGTCCGGGCCGACGAGGCGAACCGTCGCCGTGGGCATGCCGTTCGAGCCACACGTGACCTGGACGGCGTCGAGCGTGTAGTACTCGCGCCCCCGGCCGCCTTCCGAGGCCGCGATCGCCTCGAGATCCGCGTCCGTGATCCGCTTCTTCTTGTCGGCGAGCGCCTTGAAACGCTTGAACGCCGTCTCCAGCGCCTCGCCTTCGAGCGCGTGCCCGAGCTCGCGCAGCCGCACGGCGAACGCGTGACGGCCCGAGTGCTTGCCCAGGACGAGCAGCGTGTTGCTCGCCCCCACCGTCTCGGGGCGCATGATCTCGTACGTTTCCTGGTGCTTGAGCATCCCATCCTGGTGGATGCCCGACTCGTGGGCGAACGCGTTCGCCCCCACGATGGCCTTGTTGGGCTGCACCACGAGACCGGTCCGCATGCTGACGAGCTTGCTCGTGCGGACGAGCTGCGTCGTATCGATGCCCGTCCGAAGCTTGAAGAGCGGGTGGCGCGTGTGCAGCGTCATCACGATCTCTTCGAGCGAGGTGTTGCCGGCGCGCTCCCCGATGCCGTTGATCGTCACCTCGGCCTGGCGCGCTCCCGCGCGGATGCCGGCCAGCGTGTTGGCCGTCGCGAGGCCGAGATCGTTGTGGCAGTGCACCGAAACGATCACGCGATCGATGCCGCGGACGTTCTGCATGATGCCGCGAATGAGCGCCCCGAACTCGTCCGGAATCGTGTAGCCGACCGTGTCCGGAATGTTCAGCGTGGAGGCGCCGGCCTCGATCGCGGCCTCGAGCACTTCGTACAAGAACTCGGGCTCGGTGCGCCCGGCGTCCTCGGGGCTGAACTCGACGTCGGGACAGAGGCTCCGCGCGAACGCCACCATCTTCTGCGTGCGCTCGAGCACTTGCTCGCGCGACATGCGCAGCTTGTGCTCGCGGTGAATGGGGCTCGTCGCGAGGAAGGTGTGGATGCGGGGGTGCTTGGCGCCGCGGATCGCTTCGGCGGCGGTCTGGATGTCCTTCTCGATGGCGCGGGCCAGCCCGCAGATGATGGGCGGCTCGGGGCTCGGTCGGCCCGGGACGTGCTCGTTGCCGATGGTCTCGGCGATCGACCGAACCGCATCGAAATCGTCGGGAGACGCGGACGGGAACCCCGCCTCGAGCACGTCCACCCCGAGCCGTGCGAGGGCGCGCGCCACCTCGAGCTTTTCCTCCGAGGTAAGGGTCGCGCCCGGCGATTGCTCGCCGTCACGCAGGGTCGTGTCGAACATGCGAACGTAATCGGGGTCGGGGCGGTCCAACATGGCTGTCTCCAGGATCGGTATCGTGCGGACTATGCGGCGTCGACGCCGCGCAGGGCCGGGGGTTGATGCATGGTCGTCGCGGCCTGGCCCTTGGGTCCGCGCGTCATGGCGACGGTTCCGGTCTGCACCATCTCCGCGATCCCGAATGGCTCGAGGATGGCGACCAGCCCGTCGATTTTGTCTTGGGTTCCGGTGATTTCCACGATCAGGTCCCGCGGGCCGACGTCGACGGCGCGGGCGCGGAACACCTCACAGAGCTGCAGGACCTCCGCCCGCTTGTCGGGGCCGACGGAGACCTTGATCAGCGCGAGATCGCGGGAAACGCTCGGCTTGTCCGTGATGTCCTCGACGGACAGGACGTTGACGAGCTTGTAGAGGTTGGCCTCGATCCGCCGCGCGGTATCCTCGTCGGCCTCGACGCGGAACGTCATCCGCGAAATCCCGGCCTCGTGCGTGCGGCCGACGTTGAGCGACACGATGTTGTAGCCGCGGCGCCGGAACAGCGACGCAATCCGGTTGAGGACTCCGGGCCGATCCTCCACGTAGGCGACGAACGTCCGCAAAATCGGGTGTTGAGGGCTCGGCATCAGTCTTCTCCGGTTTCGTAGATGGGGTTGTGCTTCACGCCTTCGGGCAGCGGGCGGCGGATCATGGCGTTCAGATCGGCGCCGGCGGGAACCATCGGGTACACGGCGTCTTCCTGCTCGACGCGGAAATCGATGATCGTGGTCTCGGCGTTCGCGCGCGCTCGTTCCACGGCCTCACGCACTTCTTCCCTGCGGGTGACGCGAATGCCCGACAGGCCGTGCGCCTCGGCGAGCTTGACGAAGTCCGGGCTCTTGATCGGCGTCGCCACGTAGCGACCACCGTAGAAGAACTCCTGCCACTGCCGGACCATGCCGAGGTAGCCGTTGTTGATGATGGCGATGTTCACCTTGATGTTTTCCTGAGCGCAGGTGGCAAGCTCGCACGCCGTCATCTGGAATCCGCCGTCGCCGGCGACCACCCAGATTTCGTCGTCGGGGCAGGCGAGGCGCGCGCCCATCGCCGCAGGCAACGCGAAGCCCATCGTGCCGAGCCCGCCCGAGGTGACGAGCTTTCTCGGATGATCGTGCTTGTAGTACTGCGCCTCCCACATCTGGTGTTGGCCCACGTCGGTGACGACCAGGGCCTTGCCCTCGGTGTAGCGCCACAGGTCGTGAATCACGTGAGCGGCGAACAAGCGCCCGTTGTCCGGCAGCACCTGGATGTCGCGCACGGCGCTGTCGCCCTTGAGCTCCTCGATGTGTGCGAGCCACTCGGCGATGTCGAGCTTTTCCACGTGCGGCAAGAGCAGGCGCAGGATCTCGCGGACGTCGCCGAGCAGCGGCAGATCCACCTTGACGTTTTTGTTGATCTCGGCCGGGTCGAGCTCGACGTGGATCTTCTTCGCATTCGGCGCGTACGTCTTCAGATTGCCGGTGACGCGATCGTCGAAGCGCATGCCGAGCGCGATGATCAGATCGGCTTCCTGGATCGCCGTGTTCACCCAGGCTTCGCCGTGCATGCCCATCATGCCGAGGCTCGACGGGTGCGTCGCCGGGAAGCCCCCCAGGCCGAGCAGCGTCTGCGCGACGGGGATACCCGTCTTGTGCACGAACTCGAGCAACAGCGGGGTCGCGTTCGCCTTCACCACGCCGTGTCCGCAGAAGACGATGGGGCGCTTGGCCTTTCGGATGAGCTCGATGGCGCGTTCGAGCTCCTCGGGCACGGGAGAACGCTCGGGGCGGTAACCGGGCAGGCGCACGGGAGCGCCGTCGTCCACGTAGTCGATGGCCGCGTTCTGCGCGTCCTTGGTGATGTCCACGAGCACGGGGCCCGGCCGGCCGGAGCTCGCGATGTAGAAGGCTTGGCGGAGTGTCGGCGCGATGTCCTCGGCGCGCGAGACCAGGAAGTTGTGCTTGGTGATCGGCAGCGTGATGCCCGTGATGTCCGTTTCCTGGAAGGCGTCACTGCCGATGAGCGTCGAGGCGACCTGCCCCGTGATACACACGATCGGAATCGAGTCCATCATCGCGTTGGCGATGCCGGTCACGAGGTTGGTCGCGCCCGGTCCGGAGGTCGCCACCGCCACGCCCACGCGGCCCGAAGCGCGCGCGTAGCCGTCGGCCATGTGCGCCGCGCCCTGCTCGTGACGCACGAGGATGTGCCGGATGGGATATTGCGGCAACGCGTCGTACGCCGGCATGATCGCCCCGCCGGGGTAGCCGAAGACGACACGGACGCCCTCCTTGACGAGCGTTTCCCAGATGAGTTGCGCGCCGGTGAGTCTGCGCGCTTCGGGGCGGGTCTCGTTGGGGGTCAGGTTGGTCACACTTGCTGCCACGACGGGGTTCCTCTCGGGGTTCGGTTTTCGGGAATCTTCGCTTCGGGGGAGCCGAAATCGAAAAGGCCCCCGGACCTCTTCAGGTGCGGGGGCCATCTTCGTTGGGGATCGAAACGCTCAGACAGCCGCCGCACTCGGCTCGACGACGAGAACGAGCCCGAGGACGAGGATGCCAAGGACGCCCCCAATACCACCGACAAGGTGCGGCGAGCCGATTTCGGCGCTGCAGAGCCTTGGATCGCGGTGAGGGGATGTCATACCGAGCGCCTGTAGCTTTCTCTTCGGAGCTGCGCGAGTCAAGTCATTGTTTGCGAACCGCCCGCCCCCTGCAACCACTGTCACCAACTTTTTTCCCCGCCAGAGGGACGCCAGTACCCGAATCGGCCGCTTGGCCAGGCGTGCTTCGCTCCTCGAGCCGTCGCCCGGCGCGTGCCGGGCGGTGGCGGCTTCGAGCATGCGAAAGCGCGGCCGGGCTTTCGTTCGCCGTCCGCGCTGCTGCCGGTCGGCCCTCCCGTTTCGGTGTGCGGCGACCTGCGTGCTCGTGGCGTGCGCGGAGCCGAGACGCTGCTGGGGCCTGGCGCGCATCGCTGGATACCAGTAAAGGAAGTCGCGATGGGTCAACCTGAGCGAGGTCTCGAGCTGCAACGCGTGATCGCGAGCGCGACGGACAAGCCTCACGTCATTCTGCTCTGGGGGCATCCGGACCCGGATGCGATCGGCGCGGCCATGGCCCACAAACGGCTGTGCGAGCGCCTCGGCGCGTCCGCGACCATCGCGCACGTGCTCCCGGTTTCGCGGGCAGAGAACCGAGCCCTGATCAAGCTCCTCAACGTCCCGCTGATGCGTGTGAGCGAGCCGTCCGATCTCGAGAAGTTCGGCTATCTCGCCCTCGTCGATGCGAGCGCGAGCGAAACGAGCATCCGGGTGCCGGAGTCGCTCAAGCTCCTGACGGTGGTGGACCACCACCGTCCGCTCCAGCCGCCCAAGGCGGAATTCGTGGACATTCGCCACGACGTGTGTTCGACGTGCACGATTTACGCCGACTATGCCGAGCGGGGGCTCGCTCCGTTCGGCGCGGGGGGCAACGACGATTCTCCCGTCGCGACCGCGATGTTTTTCGGCATCCAAACGGATACGGACGACTTCGCCATCGCGACGCAAGCAGACCTGCGCGCTGCCGCGTACCTCAAGCCGTTCTGCGACGCCGAGACGCTGAGCCGCGTCGGGCGGCGCACGCTCACCGCAGAGGCGATGGACGCGGTCGGGCGTGCGCTCAACGATCTCGAAGTGATCCGCGACTTTGCCATCGCGGGCGTCGGTCGGGTCTCGGCCAACAATCGCGACGCCATCCCAATGGCGGCCGATTTCATCTTGCGTCGCGAGGACATCGACACCGCGCTCGTTTACGGCATCGTCGAGGATCGCATCGACGGCTCGCTGCGCACGCGCCGCCCGAGCGTCGATCCGGCGGCCTTCATGCAAGCCGCGTTCGGCGACGACAGTGAAGGGCGGCCCTACGGCGGCGGCCGCGCCGACATGGGCGGGTTCCGCATCCCGCTCGGCATGTTGGCGGAGAGCGACGACGACGCGCTGCTCTGGCGCCTCGTGCGCGAGACGGTGTACAAGCGGGTCGCGCGCGTGGTTCCCGAGCTCGAAAAGAAGCTCGACACGCGTTCCCGCGCGGATTGAGCGCCGCGTGGCGTAGAGGGAGCCGCGCGGGCCGGCCGCTCCGATTGGCGCCGAAGTCCGACCAGCGCGCCTGGTTCGCGCGGCGACTCGACGCTATGGTGCCTCGAGTGCACGCCCTCGGCGAACGGCGCGAACACGGAAAACGGAGGCGGTTCGTCGTGTGGCTCGGCGTGTCGGCGCTCCTCCATCTGCCGATGACGCCCGTGTTCGGTCTGGTGGGCCTCCTCGGGTTGCTCGAGCCGCCGGACGACGACGACGGGCCGTCGGGGCCGCCGATCGTCGCGATCCCCATCGACCTTCTGAACGAGCCCGAGCCGGCCCCGCCCGAGGCGCCGCCTCCGCCGAGCGAGGCCGTGCCGCCGCCGTCCGTGGTCGAAGCGGCTCGCGAGCCCGAAGCGCCGAAACCACCACCGCCACCGCCCCCCAAGCCCAAGCCCCAGACTCCCGAGCCGGCTCCTTCCGCCGAGGCGCCGGCGACGCCTCCCGAGCAGGGGATCGGCGATCCCGTGGCGATGGCTGGTGGTGTGCGCCGCGTGGTGGACGCGAACGCCAACGTGCGTCTGATCCTCGACACCGAGAAGCTGCGCGAGCATCGGCTCGGAGCGCGCGTGGGGGCGTTGCTCGGCCGGGTGTACCAGTGGCGCGACTTCCTCGGCCCGACCGGGATCGATCCGGTGCGCGACATCGATCGGATTCTCATTGCGGGACCGCAGCTTCGGCGCTCCGAAGAAGTGGTCGCCGTGATCCAGCACCGGCTCGGGCGTGAGCGCATGCGCGGGGCCATCGATCTCTTGGTGCAGCGCGATCCCGCTGGTGAATGGCTGAAATCGCGCGTGCCCGTCGCACGTGCCAGCGCCGATCGCGCCGAACGGCACTTCGTGTTCCCTTCCGAGCACATCGTGATCGTCACACCGAAGAGCGCGCTCGCCGACGCCGAGCGGCTCGGGCCGCGCGCCCGCATCCCGACGTTGCCGGGAAAGCAGCTCGCGACCGCCTACGTGGTCACGCCCCACCGTGCCTTTCGCGGCCTGCCCCTGCGCATCCCCGAGTCGATCCGGTGGGCGCGAGCGCGCGTCACGCCCACCGAGGATGGCGGCGCGGTCGTCGACATCGAGGCCGAGGACGAAACGCCGGAGCTCGCACGGGCCCACGCGGCCGAGCTGGAGCGCGCCGTCGCGGCGGCGACCCGGCTCGACCTCGGCGTGCTGGGGCTGATCCTCGGCGCGCGACCGCAGCGCTTCGTCGAGAAAATCCGGTTCGATGCGCGCGAGAATCGGATTTACGGCGAGCTCGGGGTGACCGAAGCGCAGATCCTCTCGATTTTCGACATGGCGGAGATGTTTCTGGTCCCGCCTGCGCGCCGGCCGTCCAGCCCCCGCGAGCCGGCGACGGGCGTTCCCCGAGAGGCCCCGAGCGCCATTCCGGCGGGAGGGCGCCCGGCCGGAGCCTCGTCGGCCGCTCGGCGGCCACTGGTCACGCCCGGGCAGCCGTGACAGAAACGCCGGGCCGTGGGTTCCATCGAGATTCGCAGCGAAGATCGTCCTCTGCACGAGGACATGCGCTGGCTTGCCGCCGCGCTCGGACGGGTGATCCGGCGCCTTCAAGGCGAGGCCGTTTTTCAAGCCGTCGAGAATCTCAGGACCGCGAGCCGTGACCGGCGCCGGGGGGAGGGCCCGAATACGTCGCTCGAGCAGCTCCTCGAGCAGGTCGACGCCTTGCCGCTCGAGCACGCCACCTCCGTGGCGCGCGCTTTCGCGCTGTTCTTCGTGCTCATCAACACGGCCGAGCAGGTCCACCGCGTGCGCCGCCGCCGCGCGTACGAGGCGAGCGGTACGGCCAGCCCGCAGCCGTTCAGCGTCACCTGGGCGTTCGAGCGGTTGAAGGAGGCAGGGTACACGCCGGCCGAGCTGCGCGAACGGCTGCGGGATCTCGAGGTGCAGCCCGTGCTCACTGCGCACCCGACCGAGGCGACGCGCCGAACGCTCCTCAGCCTCCAGGCGCGCATCGCCGACGGCCTGCTCGCGCGCGAGCACGCGTCCCCCGCCGAACGCGCCCGGATCGAGGAGCGCATCGAGGCGGACGTGGAGCTTTTGTGGCTCACGGACGAAGTGCGCCGCGATCGCCCGAGCGTGCTCGACGAAGTGGGCTCGGTCATCTGGTACCTCGAGGACCGGTTGATCCATGCGACCAGCGAGGTTCGCACCGCGACGGAGCGCGCGTTCCGGGCGGTGTTCGGCAAAGAGCTCGGGTTTTCGCCCCGGCTCTCCCTGGGCAGCTGGGTCGGCGGCGATCGCGACGGGAACCCGTTCGTCACGCCGGAGATCACCATCGCGGCGGCGCGCCGCACGGCGTACGCGCTGCTCGATCGGTATCGGCAGCGCCTCGAGGAGTTGATCGGGTCGCTGTCGATTTCCGATCGCCTCGCGCCGGCTCCGGAGGAGCTGCGCGCCTCGCTCGAGCACGACAAACAGCTGTTGCCGGCCGTGTGGGAGAAGAACCGGCGCCGCGACGCGCACGAGCCGCTGCGGCTGAAGCTCAGCTTCATGGTGGAGCGCATCGAGGGCCTGCGCCGCGAGATCGCTTCGCGCGACGGCGGGCGCCCCGAGGAGATTCCGGGCGCGTACGCCGCCGCGGAGGAGCTCCTCCGGGACCTGGATCTGGTGCGCAAGGCGCTCATCGCCGCGAGCGCCGACACCGCGCGGCGCGCGCTGCTCGAGCCGCTGATCGCCCAGGTCGAGATGCTCGGGTTCCACGGCTACAAGCTCGACCTGCGCGAAGACTCCGAGGCGCACACGCGCGCGCTGCGCGCGATCAGCGCCTCCTTGGGGATGCCGCCGTTCGACGGCGAGGCGTTGCGGCGCGAGCTCTTGAGCCGCCGTCCGCTCGTCTCCCCGTACCTCGAGCTCGACGAGACGACTCAGCGCACCCTCGACGTGTTCCACGCGATGCGCGCGATTCAGCTCGAGCTCGGCGAGCGCGCGGCCCAAACCTACATCGTGTCGATGACGCGCAGCGCGGAGGATCTGCTCTCCGTGCTTTTGCTCGCTCGGGAGGCGGGCCTCGTGGACCTCGCGAAGGAAACGCCCGTCTCCAAGCTCGACGTGGTGCCGCTGTTCGAGACGCAGGCGGACCTCGCCGCAGCGCCCGGGATCATGGCGGGCCTCTTCGCCGACCCCGTGTACCGGCGACAGCTCGCCGCGCGCGGCTACCAACAGGAGGTGATGCTCGGCTACTCCGACTCCGCCAAGGACGTCGGCGTGCTGGCTGCCGCCTGGGAGCTTTATCGGGCTCAAGAGTCGCTCTCCGAGCTGGCGCGGGATGCGGGCGTTCGGCTCACGCTCTTCCATGGGCGCGGCGGCACCGTCGGTCGCGGCGGCGGCTCGCCGGTGTACCGCGCGCTCACGGCGCTTCCGCCCGGCAGCGTGGGGGATCGCATCAAGATCACGGAGCAGGGGGAGGTGATCTCGCAGAAGTTCGGCCTCCCGCAGCTCGCGGAGCGCAGCCTCGAGGTCATGCTCACCGGAACCCTGATGGCGCGCTGCTCGAACTTCGCGGACGAGCTCGACCCCGCGATGGTGGCGAGCTTCCGGGCCGCGATGGACGAGCTCGCGGAGACCTCACGCGTGAGCTACCGGGCCATGGTCCATCAAGACCCCGGGGTGTTCGAGCTGTTCCTCACGGCGACTCCCGTTCGGGAGCTCACGCACGTTCATTTCGGTTCCCGGCCCGCCTACCGCGAGCGCGGGGTGGGAACGATCGCCGGTATCCGCGCGATTCCCTGGAATTTCGGGTGGACGCAGATTCGGCTGATGGCCTCCGCCTGGGTCGGAGTGGGCACGGCGCTCGAGCGCATGATTGCGCGCCCCGAGGGGCTCGCGCTGCTCAAGTCGATGGCCGAAAAGTGGCCGTTCTTTGACGACCTGCTCGACAAGCTCGAGATGGTCCTCGCCAAGGCGGACCTCGAGGTGGCGCGCCTCTACGTCGGCAAGCTCGGCGGCGATTCGCGCGTGATGGCGGCGCTCGAAGCGGAGTTCCAGCGCACGGTGCAGGCGCTGCATGCGATTCGCGGGCGCGAGCTCATCGCCACGCACCGCTTCCTCCAGGGCTCGCTGACGCTGCGCAACCCCTACGTCGATCCACTCTCGTTGCTCCAGGTGAGCCTTTTGCGGCGCAAGCTCTCGCTGCCCGAGGACCACCCCGATCGCAGACTCATCGACGCCGCCATCGGCACCACGCTGAACGGCATCGCCCAGGGCATGCGCAACACCGGCTGAGCGCGAGCAACGGGGCTCGGCACCCCGTTCGGCGCTCCACGTCAGAGCGCGTGGCGTTCCGCTTGCCGAGTGCGCGAACGGGCGGGCTTGGCCGCGGAGCGCGCGCTCGGTGCACTGGCGAGCAGGGGGGCGAGGTACGGTCCGGTCACGCTGCTCCGCGAGCGTGCCACGGCTTCCGGTGTGCCGGCTGCGACGACGCGGCCGCCCGCATCGCCGCCCGCGGGACCCAAATCGATGACGTGGTCGGCGCGCTTCACGACGTCGAGGTTGTGCTCGATGACGATTACGGTGTTTCCGGCATCCACGAGCTTCTCGAGAACGTCGAGCAGCCGGCGCACGTCCTCGAAGTGCAGGCCCGTCGTCGGCTCGTCGAGCACGTACAGCGTGCGGCCGGTCTGCGTGCGCGAGAGCTCGCGCGCGAGCTTGATGCGCTGCGCCTCGCCACCGCTCAGCGTCGGCGCGGGCTGGCCGAGCTTGACGTACCCGAGGCCCACGTCGGAGAGCGTGCGCAGAATGCGCGCGAGCGCGGGGTAGGGCTCGAAGAGCTCGAGGCACGAATCGATGTCGGTGTCGAGCACGTCCGCGATGTTCTTGCCGCGGTAGGCGACGGACAGCGTTTCGGCGTTGTAGCGTTTGCCCCCGCACACTTCGCAGGTCACGTACACGTCGCTCAGAAAGTGCATTTCGACGCGCACCACGCCGTCGCCCTCGCAACCTTCGCACCGGCCGCCCTTCAGGTTGAAGCTGAACCGCCCCGCGTCCCAGCCGCGCAGGCGCGCCTCGGGCAGGCCCGCGAAGATCGTGCGGATCTCGTCGAACGCCTTCGTGTACGTCCCCGGGTTGCTGCGCGGTGTGCGCCCGATGGGACGCTGATCGATGGCGATCACCTTGTCGATGTGCTCGATGCCTTCGAGGCCGCGGTGGGCGCCCACCGGGTCCGTCGCGCCGTGCAGGCGCCGTGCGAGCGCGGGCAACACGATGCCGTTGACGAGCGAGCTCTTTCCCGCGCCGCTCGGGCCCGTGACCGCGACGAGACAACCGAGCGGAAAGGAGACGTCGATGTCTTTCAGGTTGTGCTCGCGAGCGCCGCGCACGACGAGCGCGCCCTTCGGTGAACGGCGCTCCTTCGGCACCGCGATGCACCGCCGCCCGCTCAGGTAATCCGCGGTGAGGCTGCCCTTGGCCCGATCGAGCGCGCTCGGCGGCCCTTCGAACACCACCTTGCCGCCGAGGTGCCCTGCGCCGGGGCCGAAATCGACGACGTGATCGGCGGCGCGGATCGTTTCTTCGTCGTGCTCGACGACGACGACGGAGTTTCCGAGATCGCGCAGGTGCCGCAAGGTCGCGATGAGCCGCTGATTGTCGCGCGCGTGCAGACCGATGCTCGGCTCGTCGAGCACGTAGGTCACGCCCGACAGCTCGCTGCCGAGCTGGCTCGCCAAGCGAATGCGTTGCGCTTCGCCGCCGGAGAGCGTCGGCCCCGGTCGGTCCAGCGTGAGGTACTCGAGCCCGACGTTCAGGAGGAACGAGAGGCGGCTCCGAATTTCGCGCAGGGGGCCCTCCGCGATCGCGCGCTCGGCTTTTCCGAGCTCGAGCTTCGAAAACCAGGCCGCGCAGTCCGCCACCGAAAGCGCGAGGACCTCGGCGATGGTGCGCCCGGCGAGGCGTACGGCCAGGCTTTCTGGACGAAGCCTGCGCCCGCCACACGCGTCGCCACCAACTTCGCCCAGTTACTGCCGGTCCCGTCCCCGCATCCCCCCGACCCGGGCTTCCGGTAGCGGACCCCCAGGAGCGGGCACACGGCCCGGGAGCGCCACCCCCC
>QGUH01000669.1 GCA_003242355.1 Pseudomonadota bacterium | reverse complement strand
CCCCGTCCCAGCCCGAGCCCCGCCACGGCGAGGTTGCGCGCGACCTGTCCGGCGGGGCTCAGCGCACCGGCAAAGGGAGCGATGGCGACGAGCATCTCGCGCGCCGTGGCGAAGCGCGCGTCGCGATCGGGATGCAGCGCGCGCTCGACGACCTCGATCAACTCGGGAGGCAAGCTCGGCTCCAGCGTGCCGAGCCGCCGCACTTCCCCGCGGAGCACCTTGCCGACGATGACTTCGGGCTCGTCGCCGTCCGCCGGGCGCAGCCCGCTCAACATTTCGAAGGCCATCACGCCGAGCGAGTACAGATCCGCGCGCGCATCGACTTCGTGAGCGGCATAGAGCTGCTCCGGCGGCATGTACTCCGGCGTGCCCATGACCACGCCCGCGCGCGTCAGCTCGCGTTTGAACTCGTGGCTCTCGCGCAGCTTGGCGATGCCGAAATCGATGAGCTTGAGCAAGGGGCCACCACTCGCCGGAGTGACGAAGACGTTGTCCGGCTTGAGATCGCGGTGAACCACGCCGAGCGCGTGTGCTGCTTCGAGCCCGGCCAGAATCTGCAGCACGAAGTCCACCGCCTCGTCCTTCGAGAGCTTGCGCCGGTGATCGAGCAAGCTCTGCAGCGACTCGCCGGCGAGCAGCTCCATGACGAGGTAGGGAGAGCCATCGGCCGTGGTGTCCACGTCGGACACGCGGACGACGTGCGGGCTCTGCAGCGTCGCCGAGACGCGGGCTTCTTGGAGGAAGCGCGCGGCGAGGCCCGGGCGTTCGGCGATGTCCGGCCGCAGGAACTTGAGCGCCACCGGGATGCCGAGTTGCTCGTGCCGCGCCTCGTACACCGAGCCCATGCCGCCGTCGCCGACCAGGCGAACGACGCGGTACTTGCCCCCGATCAGAGTGCCCGGAGCGAGGGTCACGGGGCGCCGCCTTTCGCACCGTCGACGAGGCGGAGCTCCGGAGGCACGTACCGCTCGTACTCGCGCAAGAACGTGAGCGTCCGCGTGTCCACGCGATCCACGAACAGCGTCCCGAACAAGTGATCCGTTTCGTGCTGGACCACTGCCGCCCGGAATCCTTCCCAAATCTCGTCCACGGGCCGCGCTTCGGCATCGAGCGCCTGCACGCGCACGCGCCGCGGACGACGCACGCGCCCGCGAATGCCGGTCACCGAGAGGCAACCCTCGTAGGTGACGATCGCTTCTTCGTCGCGGAGGGCATCGAGCGGTCCGGAAACCAGCGGCGTGATGCGGGGATTGGCGAGCACGGTCAGCGGCACCGCCTCCGCCCCCGGATAGCGCGGGTTGTCGTGCACCTCGATCACGACGAGCTGGACCGACTCGTAGACCTGCGGCGCTGCGAGCCCGGCGCCGTTCGCGTCGCGCATCGTTTCGATCATGTCTGCGAGCAACGCCCGCGTTCGCTCCGAGACGATCTCGTGCGGCTCGAGCTCGCGCGCGCGCTGCCGGAGGATCGGCTCGCCCATCTGGGCGATCTTGCGGATGGCCATGGCCGGGATTTTAACCCCCGAGGCCGCCGCGCCAGGGAACGTCGGGCTCGCCAGCGCGCTGATTGCAGAGACGCGCCAGCGCGAACAGCGCATCGCTCAGCCGATTGAGGTACACGACGAGCAGGTCGCGCACCGGCTGCTCACGCCCTGCGCGGATGACCATGCGCTCGGCGCGACGGCAGACCGTGCGCGCGTGATGCAGCGCCGCGGCCCCTTTCGATCCGCCGGGGAGCACGAACGTCCGCAACGGAGCAAGCTCGCTCTCGGCGCCGTCGATCGCCGCCTCGAGCGCCAGCACCTCGTCGGGTCCGATCTTTCGCGAGCGGAGGCGATCTTCGGCGCCCGGCGCACAGGCGAGCTCTGCGCCGAGGCAGAACAGATCGTCCTGGATTTGCGCGAGCAACCGATCGACGTCGTCCGGCAGCGCCAGGCTCCGAGCGACACCGACGACGGCGTTCAGCTCGTCGATCGTGCCGTAGGCTTCGACGCGTACCGCGTCCTTCGGCACGCGCAGGCCACCGAACATCCCCGTCGTTCCGTCGTCGCCCGTCTTCGTGTAGAGGCGCATGGCCCCACGGTACTCGAGCCGAGGCCGGGCGAAACGCGGGTTCAACCCACCGTGGCGAGGAGCTGCTCGTAACCCTCCTTCCACAGGGCGAGGTCGCGCTGGGCGCCATCGACGATCTGCACGCCGAAACCCGGCGGCACCGTGGCGGTTTCGCTGTACCCGAACGGCCTGCGCCAGGCGACGCGACCCACGAGCCGGACACGGCGGTCCATGGCGGGCGGGCAGAGCTCGAGCCAGACCTCGTCGTCTTCGGGGAGCGCGAGAGTGCGGACGTAAATGCCGTTGGCACTCACGTTGTACGTGAATCCGCGTTCGTCGACTTCGCGACCCGCGCCCCGGAACGCGACGAGCGTGCCGTAGGCGACGCGGGGGCTCGTGCGGCCGTTGGTGCGCGCTCCCATGAGGAGCTCGTTGGCGACGAAGAGCACGTTTTCCGGGGACGCGAAGCCGTCGGTCGCCGTGACGCCGGAGAGATCGCCGAGCTGCGCGCGCTCTTGTTTCAGGGCGCGCGGCGGGCAGCACAGGATGAACCGCGCGTCGCTGCCCTCGCTGCGCGCGGCGCGAATCGTCGCCGAGGGCTCGCGAACGAGCTCGGTGCCGGCGACGACCAGGGAGAGGCTGGGATCGCGCGCGAACTGCTCGGCATCCTCGGGGCTTACCGCGAACCGCACCGAAAACCCCGCGTTGCGCAGGACGCGCGCCACGGCGGCGCGCCGCGTGCGGTCGGCCTCCGCGACCAGCGCGGCGCCGCGCCCGTCTTGCGGTAGGGGCGGGGCTTGCTTGGGCAGCGCCCGGAGCCGCGTCACGAGGGGGCGCTCCGGCGCGAGGGGGAGAACGTCGTCCGCACCCCAGCTGAAGGCCGAGACGAACGCCAGATCACCGAGGGGCTCGGCGATCGCGAGCACGGGCAGCCGCGAGAAGCGCGCCAAGCTCCGCGTTTGCACGACGAGCTGCTCCGACTCGTCCAGGTTACAGAGCAGTCCCTGCGCCTCGTTGTATTCCTCGAGCCAGGCGAGCGCTTCCTCGATGGACTCGACGTGGCGCGGAACGCACGCGGCTTGTTCCGCGGCATGGCTCAATCGGCCGAGATCCTCCTCCCGGAATCGGCCGAAGAGCAGCACGGGCCGTGCCTCCATGCCGGCACCCAACGGCCATTCCCCGAGGGCGATTAGTGAAGCAAACGGCCCATTGCGTCGCGGCACTAGTTCCGTCCCCCCCCCCCACCCCCCCCGTGGGGGCGGCCAAAGGGGGTCGGTTTCGGGGTTTTCTCGTTGGGCAGGGGGCGGGGCTTGGGCCGCCTTTGGATTTCGCCTTGTGTCGGCGA
>QGUH01000668.1 GCA_003242355.1 Pseudomonadota bacterium | reverse complement strand
CGATCGAGCGCGAGCCGCTCCCGTCGGGATCGGCGATCATCACCGCTTTTCCTTGGCGCACGCCCTCGGCGCCCTCGACGAGCCCGGTGAGGCCCGCGAAGAGCACGCGCGGCGTGCGCGCCCCGGGCGGCACCGCGACGATCGCCTCGAACGCCTGCCCGCCCGACTCGCCCGGCACCGTCACGACGATCGCGCGCCGCCCGGAGCCGATGCCGACCACGGCGATTCGCGCCGCCTTCACCCGCGCCGCGAAAGCAGCGGGAACCCCGAGATCGACGCCGCCCTCGACGCTGCACGGCTCGGCGTCACACGCGCGCGCCCGCAGCACGCCCGCGCCGTCCACGCCCACGGCCAGGCCCGCCTGCCCACGCCCGGGCGGCGCGAAGGCCGTTTCGGCGCTCGCCGGTCGCGCCATCGCGAAAGCGCCGGCGAGCGCGAGCCCCGAAACGATCGAGCGGAGGTTCATGAGCGATGACCCGGCCACGGGAGCAGCGGCATGGTGTCAAGGAATGGCGTCGGGATCCACCGAGAGCGCGGTCAACACTTCGCGCAAGCGCGAGCGCGGCACCGAGATGCGCGTCGGCATGCCGCCGCCGAGCTTGAGCATCTCGACGAAGTTCAACCCGGAGTCGAAGCGGGCCGCGACGCTGACCGTGTCGCGATCGACGACGATGCTCACCGGCTCGCGCTGCTGCCCGAGCAGAAGCAGCAGCGTCTTGTCGACGCGCCCGAACTCCCCCGCGCTCAAATCCACGTAGGCGACGCCCGGCGGCAAGCGCACGTAGTGCTCGGCGGCGCGCTGGGTCTCCCGCTCGATCGGCAAGAGCTCTTCCGCAGCGCGATCGATCGGCTCCCAGAGCGAAGCGTCCGCGAGGCCATCGGCGAGCAGGCGCACCACGATGCCGAACAACCCCGGGTCGTTCGGCCGTCCGCGGAGCGCGCGATCGATGCGCTCCCCGACGCGGCTCGGCGTGCCGAGGCGCGTATCGATGGCGCGCGCATCGTCGTCACAGCCTGGATAGGGCTCCACGCCGCCTCGCATCCATTTCGCCGCACTGGCCAGCCCGTCGAAATCCGTGTGACACACGATGGTGTCCACGGACCCCGTGCGCTCGATCAACTCGGGGGTGATCATTTCGGGGCACGCACCGTGCTGCGCCTTGGTCGCGAGCACGAAACGCGGATCGGCGGCGAAGTCGGCGTGGCGCTCGTGATCGTGGTGGTCGACCCACGCGGCGAGCCGCGGTCCCAACCCGCGAATGAAAGGCAGAGTGATTTTTTCGAAGCCGCCCGAGCCACCCGCCGTGCCCGCGAACGCGATGTCGAGCACGGCGACCCGTCCCACCAGCGTGGCCGCTTTGGGAAGCTTTCTCGGGGTACCAAAGGCAAGGTGCATGAAAAACTCGGGCGGTGTGCGCTCGCCTCACGGCGAGACGCCTGGGCCAGCGTTCTAGCCTCGCGGGCCCGGGGTGGCACGCGCCGTTTCCGAGCGCGCGGTCCGAGGGCGCTCATCGTGGGCTGCGTGGTCGCTTTTCCCCGGGCGGGCGGCGCGCATTTGGCTTTACCAGGGCGCGCGGAACGCCGAAGATCCCCCGGCCTCGCATGGACGCTCACCGCTTCCACGCGCTTGGGCCCGCTCTCTCCCTGCTGCTCTTCGCGGCAGCCGCTCGGAGCGAGCCGCACCGCGACGCCCGCCCGCAGGCCGACGCCTCGACGAAGGCCGACGCCTCGACGGCGAACGCTTCGAAGGCCGAGACGACGAAGGCCGAGCCCTCGAAAGCCGACGCTTCCAAGGCCGAAGCCGCGAGGGCTGAAACCCCGAAGGGCGATGCTTCGAAAACGGGCGCCGCGAAGGCCGAGGCCCCGAAGGTCGAGCCCTCGAAACCCGACGCTCCGAAGGCCGAAGCCGGGAAGGGCGACGCTTCGAGAGCCGACGCTTCCAAGGCCGAAGCCTCCGAAGGCGGCAAGCAGGCAATGTGTGCGTTCGAAGGGCGTGCCGAGCCGCGCGCGAGCACGCCCATCGTCGATGCGAACGGGCGCGTCCTCGCGCGGTTCAGCGGAGCGCCGACGCCGCTCGCGGTGACCCAGCTGCCGACGCACGCGGGCGGCCTCGCGCGCGTCAGCACCGGAACCGGCACGGGGAGCTTTCGCGTGCACGGCTTCGTGTCGGTGCGTGAGCTGCCGCTCTATTCGAAAGCGCCCATCGCCGTCACGGCCGGCCACCTCTGGATTGCGCCGGGGTCGCGCGTCGAGTTCGTGAGCGCGCGTCCGGGCGCGGTGCGCGTGCAAAAGCAGCCGTCCGCGCCGTTCGCGCAAGCCGTGAGCGCTTGGGCCCCGTGCGCTGCGCTCGCGCTCGCTCCCGCTGCGCACCCCGCATCGTCTCCGGAAGACGGCGCGCTGCCGTACGCCTTGCGCCGTCCGCGCCTCGCGATCCGCGCGCGCCCCGGCAATTCGGCGCGCAGCGTGGTCACGCTGGTTCGCGCGAGCGACGGCGCCGGAACGCTCTTCTTCGTGCGCGAACGCCGCGGCGAGTGGCTCCACGTCGAGCACCGGGGTGAGCTCATCGCCGATGGCTGGGTCGAGCGCACCGATCTCGAAGCGCTGCCCATCGGCGAGCACCTCACCGAGCAAGCTCCGGCGGGGTCGTGGCCCGCGCGGCTCGCGGTGCGCGGCGAGCCGCGCGTCATCAAAGTGCCGCGCGAAGTGCCGTTCCGCCAGCACGCCTCGAGTCAGGAGCCGCCCATCGGCGTCATCGAGCCCGAAGCCGAGGCCTACGTCCTCGACCGCGTCGCCGACTGGGTCAGCGTCATGCCCAAAGCGCTCCAAGTCGTCCCGGGCGGCGACGGCCAGTTCTGGGTGAAGGCGAGCGATCTCGGCCTGTAACCGCCGGCGCGCTCGGCTCACGCCCGGTTCGCGTGGCCCCTACGGTGATTAGGGTCGAAGCGGCGTGAGCGCAGGCCTTTTCGGATGGGAGCGAGGGCCGAGCCGCGTACGTGCGAGCACGGAGCCGAGTGCGCGCGCGCGAAGCCGACACGCGCGCGCGAGGGCCTGGACCGCCTGCGCCGCGCAGGGTCGAAAGGTCCCTCGGCCGCGCGCAGCCCGAAGGGCGAGCACGGACTTGAGGGCCTCGGTCGCGCGCAGCCCGAAGGGCGAGCACGACCGGACGCACGACGACGCACCCTCGCGGGAGCAACCGAGGCCCGCCCTACCTGATTTTCGCGGGCGTGTTACGGTCCGGGCGCCGTGACGCGTTCCCTCGACGAGATGCTCCGAGCTGCCTTGGCGTTTCCCTTGCTGCGCACCGATTTTCCGTGGGGGAAGCGGTACGAAGGCAAGGTGCGGGACAACTACACGACCGCGGACGGCCGGCGCATTCGGGTCGTCAAGGATCGGGGG
>QGUH01000667.1 GCA_003242355.1 Pseudomonadota bacterium | reverse complement strand
TTTTCCCTCTTCTTCGGCAGCGTAGGATTTGTATAAGAGACAGTTTCCCCGCTAATTATTCTGGTCCCCTACGACGGCTCCACGAAGGTCGTCGCCTCCGGAGTGGCGAAGGCGTCCGCCAATGGCCGCGGCGCCACCGGGGCGGGACAGATCAAAGGCAAGGTGGGCTACATGGCCCCCGAGCAGATCGACGGCGAGAGCATCGACCGGCGGGTGGACGTGTTCGCGATCGGCATCGTGCTGTACGCGCTCACCACGGGGAAGCATCCG
Source organism: Pseudomonadota bacterium (assembly GCA_003242355.1). Classification (GTDB taxonomy): domain Bacteria; phylum Myxococcota_A; class Polyangia; order Polyangiales; family Polyangiaceae; genus PMG-095. Next base: position 3,128 of record QGUH01000667.1, on the reverse strand, counting down.
TTCCGCCGCGAGTCGGACGCCGCCACGATGTACAACATCTGCTCGCCGCAACCGGCCGTGGCCCCGAGCAAGCTCGTGCCGGACTACCCGCCGGCGCTCGAGGCGGTCCTCCTCAAGGCCCTCGCCAAGAACCCCGCGGACCGCTACGCGACCGCCAACGACCTGCTCAAAGACCTCGATCAGGCGCTGCCGCCGGGCGAGCGCGCGAACACCGACCAGGACGTGGCCGAGTTCGTTCGCAAGCTGGTCGGCGATCGGCTGGAAGAGCGGCGCAACACGCTCCGCGAAGCGCTCGAGCGCGCCGACCAAAGCGCGATCCAACGCATCAGCGCGTCGCCGCTGCGGACGAGCGCGATGTCGGAAACCGCGGTGGATGCTACGGCGCTCACGCGGGCATCCGCGCCTCAGGCATTGGCACGCCGGCGCGCTGCGATGATCGCGGGAGGCATCGCGGTGCTCGGCGTGGCGGGCGCCGCCTTCGGCCTGCTCGCCGGTGAGCCCGCCCGGGTCGAGGTGGCGCCGAGTGCTGCCGTCCCGCCGCCACCGCCCGCTCCCGCGCAGCCGCCAACGACGACGCCGGCCGCGATCGATCCCGGTGCTGCTGCCGCGACCCCAGAGGCCGCGCCCAAGCCACCGCCAGAAACCACGGCGGCAATCGAACCGGAACCGGAGCCTGCGCGGACCGTCCCGCAGGTTCGGCGCTCCGCCGCGCCCGCGCCACCCCCACCCCGTCCGCGTCCTCCTCAAAAGAAGGACTGGTGGAAGCACGATCCGGGCTTCTGATGGCGGCAGTTGGGGGAGCGGAAGGGCGCCGCGCCCGCTCCCCACTGCGGATCAGAAAGTCAGCCGAACCCCCGCCGTGCCGAGCCCCAGCATCGGAATGATGCTCGCTCGCGTCGGCGGCCGTTCCGGAGCGCCGCCGTTCGCGACCAACAGCACGACCGCGGTGCCGACCGCAGCGATCCCGACGCCGAGGGCAACCTGCGAGCCGTAGTGAAAGAACCGCATTCGATCGTTCGTGTCGCGAAGCTTCGAGTTGTCCGACGGACACGTGCCGCCCGGGCACGCCGCCTCGAGCTCCTCGAGCGCGTTCTCGCGCAGCAAGAAGAAAACGCCCGAGGTGACCAGGCTGGCGACGCCGACCCCCCCGATCACGTACGCCGCCACCGGCGGCCCGGAAGGCTCGAGATACGGACCCGCGACGTAACCCGGCGGAGGTTCCGGCAACGGACGGAGCGCGACGCTGATCGACTCGGACGCCCCTTCGTCCAGCGTGACGGTCGCCTCGAAGCGTTCGTATCCGGGAGCCTCGGCGCTCACCACGTGGGGCCCCGGATCGAGCGGCACCTGGACGCCGATGGAAGTATTCCCGAGCGTCACCCCGTCCAACCGAATGGTCGCCGCTTCCGCGCCGCTTCCGCGGTGAATGGAGATGTGCGGGATCCGCGCGCGCAGCTTCTCGATCCGATCCGTCACCTCGGCGCGGAAATCGGGCCCGACACTGTCCGCATCGGCCAGCGCGAGCTCGTAGCCGCCGAGCGCCGCAACCAACCGGCCGAGCTGCTCCTCGCAGAGCGCGATGTGGAAGCGAACCTGCGGCGTCATGCGCACCTGTCCCACCTCGCGGAACGCGCGCAAGGCCTCGGCCCAATTCCCCGCTTGCTCGAGCTCGATGCCGCGCTGGAAGTGCGCCCGGGCGCGCGCGAGCGTTTGCTCGTCTTGCACCTGGGCTTGAGCGTGCGCGGACGGTACCTCCGTTCCCAATGCGACGAGCGTGCAGGGGAGCGCCAGGGTCACGACGCGGGACCATCGCCCGAGGCGCCGCGGAACGAAGGGCATGGGCCATCCTAACACTTTCCCCGCTAGATCGGATCGCGTGTCCTACCGCCGTCGCCGCGTCAGACTCCTCGGATGGTGCTCCAGGAATACGCCTTCAACGGCCTGGTCGGGCCGACGCACCAGTACGGAGGGTTGAGCGAAGGCAACCTCGCCAGCACGGCGCATGCCGGGCAGCCCGCGAATCCGCGCGCGGCAGCGCTCGAGGGGCTCGCGAAGCTGCGCGCGCTCGCCGCGCGGGGAGTTCCGCAAGGTGTTCTGCCGCCCCACGAACGTCCGCTCGTGCCTGCGCTGCGCCGGCTCGGGTTCTCCGGCACGGACGCGGACGTGCTGTTCGCGGCAGTGCGGACCAATCCGCGCCTGCTCCGGGTCGTGAGCAGCGCCTCGGCGATGTGGGCGGCCAATGCCGCGACGGTCGCGCCCAGTGCCGACACCCCCGACGGACGCGTCCACTTCACGCCCGCCAACCTCGTGGCCATGCTGCATCGGAGCTTCGAGCCGCCGTTCACGCGGCGCATCTTGCGCCGAATTTTCGGAGCGCCGGAGCTCTTTGCCGTGCACGAGCCGTTGCCGGCGCACCCCGAGTTTTCCGACGAGGGCGCGGCGAATCACACGCGCTTCGTCGGTGACCGCGGCGGCATCCACCTGTTCGCCTGGGGCCGCGCCCCCGACGCGGCGCTGCGTCCCGAGCGTTTTCCGGCGCGGCAATCGCGCGCCGCGGGCGAGGCCGTCGCGCGCCTGCACGGCCTCTCACCCACGCAGGTGATCTTCTGGCAACAAGATCCGGTGGGCATCGACGCGGGCGCGTTCCACACGGACGTGCTCGCGGTCGGCGCGCGGGATCGGCTGCTCGTGCACGAACGCGCCTTCGTCGAGCTGCCGGCATTGCTCGAGCGGTTGCGCGCGGCGATCGGCGAACGGTTTCGGGCCGTCATCGCGACGGAAGCCGAGCTGCCGCTCGCGGACGCCATCGCCGCCTATCCGTTCAACTCCGAGCTCGTGCCGCTGCCCGACGATCGCCTGTTGCTCGTGGCGCCGCTGGAGAGCCGGGAGAACGCGGCGGCGCGTCGGTTCCTCGAGCGCGCGGTCGCCGAGGTGCCGGAGCTCACGGACCTGCTCTTCGTGGACGTCAACGGCTCGATGCGAAACGGCGGCGGCCCGGCGGGTTTGCGCCTCCGCATACCGCTCACGGACGACGAACGCGCCCCGCTCGCGCGGCGGGGGCGTGGGAGCCCGAGGCCCAACGCCAGCCCGGGGGCCGGGGCCGAACGCACATATCGGCATCGGTGCGG
>QGUH01000666.1 GCA_003242355.1 Pseudomonadota bacterium | reverse complement strand
CCGAAGGGAGGGCGCGCGTCCCGCACGAGACCGCGGGGAGGGGGGGGCGGCGGGAGAAGGGGGGGCTGGGGAGAAAGCGGCGCAAAGCAGAAGCCGCCGTAGGGCCGGACGGGGCCCGCCGCTACCGCGGCGACGCCCAGGGCTACCCAGAGCCCCGTCTTCGGACGGAGGCGGCCGACCCACATCGTCAGCTCGGGTTCCGCTTGCCGAACGACCGGTGCCACGGGCACGGGCTCGAACGGCGCGGACGGCGCTACCGAACGCCGCTCGGGTTTCGGCGGCGGCGCCTTGCCCGTTTGGCTCGTCGTTGCGCTCGTTGCGGCCAGGGGCACCGCCTTCTGCTTCGGCGGGGGAAGCGTGATGCTCGTTGGCGCCGCTGCGAACGCGCGGGGCGCGGGCGCCACGGGGGCAGCGGCCGCGGCCGGATCGAGCTGCGTCGAATCCGAATCGCTGGCGCGCGCCATGCTCCGTATCTTCTCGCGGAACCCCGGGGGCTGCATGACCAGGCCGCTCGTGGCCGTGGGCGTGTCCGTCTTTTCCTGCGTCGCCAGCGTGAGCAGCTGCTGTGCGAGTGCTTCGGGAACGGCGCGGCTCGAGCTCAGAATCGCTTCGACCAGCTTGCGCCGCTCGGGCGTCATGCGCTCGCGCACCACGCGCGACACGTCGCCGTGCACGACGACGTGCCCCGAAGTCACGAGCCACTGCTCGAGCGCCAGGCGCATCTCGTCCGCGGTCTGGTAGCGCTTCGTCGGATCGGTGGCGAGCGCCTTGACGATGATCGCCTCGAGCCCCTCGGGATAGTCTTCTCGGAGCTCGCGCGGGAGGCGGAACTTGCCGCGGACGATCTTCCCGAGCGCGCCGGCGCCGCTGCCGAACGGTCGCAAGCCGAGCGTCGCGACGTAGAGCACGCACCCCATCGCGTAGATGTCCGCGCGGCGATCCACGCCCCGCCCCAGGATTTGCTCGGGCGGAATGTACGCGAACTTGCCCTTGATCTCGCCCGTTCGCGTTCGAGAGTGCAGCTGGTGGCGCGCCTTGGCGATGCCGAAGTCGCTCACTTTCACGTGCCCGTGCACGGAGACGAGGATGTTCGGCGGCGAGACGTCGCGGTGCACGATCCCGAGCGGTTGCCCGTCGGGGCCGATCGCTTCGTGCGCGGCGTGCAATCCGGCGCAGGCGTCCGCCACGATCCGCGCGGCGATCGCGTCGGGCAGGGGCCGGAGCTCGCTGCCCCGCTGCACGAGGCCGCTCAGCGAGTCGCCCGCCACCCACTCGAGCACCATGAACAGCAAATCGCCGTCCCGGCCGAGCTCGTGAATCTCGCAGACGTTCGGGTGGTGGATGGACGAGGCGACCATCGCCTCGTCGATGAACATCCGCGCATACTCCTCGTCCGATGCGTACTCGGGACGCACGAGCTTGATGGCAACGGTGCGCGCGAGGCCGCCGCCCTCTGGCTTGGCGGCCCAGACCTGGGCCATGCCGCCCGAGGCGATGGGAAAGAGCAAGCTGTAGCGGCCGACGCGTTTGCCGGCGATCGCGCGCGGCGCATCCTCGGCGACGTCCGACGCGCGGAGCCGCGATGCCGAAGGCTCTTCCCGTTGCACGGGGGCCTCCTCGCGCGGCAATTCGACTTTGGCGCCGCTACTGTCCATTCTCGACCGAATCTAGCTGATACAGCGGATACTAGCCACTCATTTCGAGGCCGTTTCCCAGCAGATCCGGAGTCGATGTGGGTGAGTCGGCTCGGGAGGACGATGCAGGTCTCGACCCGCTCGGCACACCGTGCTCGAACTCGTGTATTCTCCCTGCGATGCTTTTCGCTTCCATGTATTCGCAGTCGGGGGGTGCACGCAAGCACTCGTGCGCTCCGTGTGAAGGCTGATGTCGGAAGTTCTCACCCAGCCGCCGCCCCCGCCGCGCGAGGGCCGGTTCGAGCTCGCCGTCTACATCCGGCAGCAGAACCTGCTCTTTCCGTTGGAGTTCGGGAGCATCGTCGACATCGGACGTGCGAGCGAATGCCAGATTCGTCTCGATGATCTTTCCGTGTCTCGATGGCACGCGCGCCTCTACGTCGGCGACGACATCGAGATCGAAGACCTGGGGAGCGCCAACGGCACCACGCTCGTGCGCGCCCCGTCCACCGGCGATTCGCGGGACGAAACGGGCTCGTTGGCCCACCGCCGGCTCGTGCCGAACGAGCGGAAGCGGCTTCGCCCGGGGGACGTGCTCCGCATCGGCGCCGTGATCGTGGTGCTCCAGCGCAAGGGGCGCTCGAGCCTCACGGGGATCCGCGCGGAGATCGCGGGCGGGTTACCGCCGGTGCTGGTCGATCCGGAAATGCGCCGCGCCTACGAGCTCGTCGGTCGGGCAGCGTCGAGCGACATCTCCGTGCTCATTCTCGGAGAGACGGGGGTCGGCAAAGAAGTGATGGCGGAGGCGGTGCACCGGGCGTCGCCGCGTTCGTCGGGTCCCTTCCTGCGGCTCAACTGCGCCGCCTTGCCCGAGAGCCTGCTCGAGAGCGAGCTGTTCGGTCACGAGCGCGGAGCCTTCACCGGCGCGCACGCGGCCAAGGTGGGCTTGCTCGAAGCGACGGACAAAGGCACCGTGTTCCTCGACGAAATCGGGGAGCTGCCGCTCGGCACGCAGGCCAAGCTGCTGCGCGTGTTGGAAGAGCGCACGGTGATCCGTGTCGGCTCGACGAAGCCCCGACGCATCGACGTGCGCTTCGTGACCGCGACGAACCGCGATCTGGCGCGTGAAGTGCGCGCCGGGCGTTTCCGTGGAGACCTCTACTACCGAATCAGCGGCCTGGTCGTGCGCATCCCGCCGCTGCGGCAGCGCCGCACGGAGATCGAGCCGCTCGCGCGCCACTTCCTGCGCGAGTTCTGTTCGCGGTCGGGCCAGCCCGAGCCGCGGATCGACCCGCAGGTCATCAAGCGGCTCTGGGAGTACGAGTGGCCCGGAAACGTGCGCGAGCTGCGCAACGTCATGGAGCGCGCTGCCCTGCTCGCGAACGACGGCCTAATCACGGATCAAGAAATCTTGCTCGAGCAACAGCCGGTGGACAGCGGCCTGAGCGATGCGGACGAGTTCGACAGCGACACGGCCGTGCTCGAGGTCCCCTCCGCCGCGCTCTCCGGGCGGAGCGAGCGAGACCGTATCGTGCGCGCCCTCGAAGCGTGCGGCGGCAATCAGACGCGCGCCGCCAAAATGCTCGGCATCTCGCGACGCACGCTGATCAACCGTCTCGAGCAGTTCAACCTGCCACGCCCCAAGAAGGGCTGAGACTCGTACTTTGTGTCCCGCCCGCCAGCTGTTTGTGTCCCGCTCACCCGCCCGCCGTTGTCCTCCTCGAGGGGCTCGGTTTCTGATGTCCCCCCCACCCGCCCTCGCCCTAGTCC
>QGUH01000665.1 GCA_003242355.1 Pseudomonadota bacterium | reverse complement strand
AAAGGGGGCCTCGGCGAAAGCGCCGCTCGAGAACCGCGAGGGCCGCTCGTCGCAGCCTTCCGGCCTGACCATCATCCCCATGTATTTGGTCGGCGTGCTCCGCGCCGACGTGTTCGCACGACGCGGCGTGCCCCTGGTTCCGTACGCCAAGCTCGGCTTCGGCTACGCCATCTGGACGGCGAGCGACGCAGACGAGACAGCCGAGGTCGACGGCGTCGTCGGACGCGGCGCGTCGTACGGGATCCAATGGGCCCTCGGTGGCATGCTCCTTTTGGATCCCCTCGCCCCCGAGGACGCTCGGGAAGCCGACGCGAGCATCGGCCTCAACAACAGCTACTTGTTCGCCGAGTGGTACCGCAGCGAGCTCGACGGCTTCGGCTCCGACGATCACCTCGAAGTCGGCACCGACACGTGGATGGTCGGGCTCGCGCTCGAGTTCTGAACCCCGGCCGGTCCGTCTCGTTTCGGTACGCGTCCCCGGGTGCTTTATGCGCGAGCAGCGCTCGATGAGCGCCGCTCGCGAGAGACGGTTCGCTCGCGACGAGAGAGCGCACAGCCAGCCCTGCACCACGAACCGTGGGGAGCTGCAAGCAACCGCGGACGCTAGTCGCTCGCGACGCCCGCGAGACAGGCGATCATTTTGGGACGCCGCTCGGTTGCGGGACCTGCCAAGCACCCGCGCGGACGGCGGTCGCTCGCGACGCCCGCAGGAAAGCTGCTCGTTTGGGGCGCCGCTCGGTGCTCAGCGGGCCCGGAGCAGCCGATCGATATGGCGCCGCTCCCAGGCGACCGCGCGCTCGTAATGACGGAACTCTCGCTCGCGCTGCAAAAATTCTGGCGGGTGGAGCTGCGTGCGGCCGCCGACGCGCACCTCGGGCATCACGTGGTGCAACAGCTCGTGAAAAACGATGTACTTGATGAAATACCGGGGCACCCAAGGCCGGTCGAGCACGGGATGGACCCGGATCAACCGCTCCACCGCGCTGTAGCTGCCGAGCTTGATGGTGCGCCGGGCGCGCCCGCGTGGCGGCCGCGCCATCCGCCCCCAGGTGATGAGCACGTCCGACAACACTCCCGAGAAGTATTCGGCGTTCAGCTCGCTGAGGATCTCCACCAGGTCGTGGACCTGACCTCGCGTCTTGAGCGGGCCCGGCACCGGACGGGAAGCGCGGATCCGGTACAGGTTGCGATCGATGTACTCACCGACCGTCTGTGAAGCCTGGCGGTCTCCGTGGACCACGTATGCAACGAGCGCGTCGAGCACACGGTCGGGAGCTCCCAGGAACATCATGTGCACGCGAACCCGAAGCGTGCCCTTGGCCTTGCTGTGGGTGATCATGCGCCGCCGGTTGTCGGTCACGGCGAGCTGCACGGGACCACCGAACGCGGCAACCAACCGGCGCTCGAGCGCCTGTCGCGCACCCTCGTGTACGAAAATTTGAGGACCAGCGGGCGTGACCCACGGCAAGGGCAACGGCACGACCCGCGGATCCGGAACCCGCAACGCCGCGGTCGCCATGCGTGGCAGCTGGCCGAAGCGCGCACGGGCGCCCCGCTTGCGGCTCTTTGGCGTTGCTACCCAGGGGAAACCGAGCTGAAGGGTCATTGGGGGCCGAGAAAGGGTTCACCGCTCGGAGTAAGGTGCTGGATCCGTAGCGTCAAGGAATCGGGTATTCTTTAGTAATTTCAATCACTTATACGGAATTCCGGTCGGCTCGGGGGTGGCCGGGCTAAGTGCTCGTACTGAATGGGGTTCCTGGTGCCACACCGGCGAAATGACGCTGGAAACGTGCCCCTCCCCTCCGCCCGCAATCCACCGGAAAACCCCAAGGATCTACGCAACTTGTCCACAGGCCTGCCGCGGTGAGTCGTGCCCCTCCCGGCTCCTCGGGTGTGAGCTCGACGCAGCGTCACCGCATCAGCCACTCCGCATGGCGGCTGCCCTTTCCGTTCCCCGAGGCAACCGCACGCGAAGCGCTGCTTCGAATAGGAGAACCTTCAGGCTCGTGCAGGTGGACGACGCTGACCCTGCGCGGGAGTAGCAGCAGGTGTGCCATTGGCGGCCTTACCAGTATCGGCCTTACCACTATCGGCAGATGCACCCTTCGATGGCGAAGGCGTCGCCTCCGCAGCGGGTGCTTCTCCGGGTCGCCGGATGCCATGGTGCTGCAACACGCGCCGCTCCAGGTTCTCGAGGAGCGCGGGGTGTTGCTCGAGATGCTGGCGCGCATTGTCACGGCCCTGACCGATGCGCTCCCCATCGAAAGAGAACCAGGCGCCGCTCTTCTGAACGATCCCCGCGTCCACCGCCATGTCGAGCACTTCACCCGAACGGCTCACCCCCTGACCATAGAGGATGTCGAACTCGACCTCGCGGAACGGAGGCGCGAGCTTGTTCTTCACCACCTTCACCCGCGTCCGATTGCCAACCACCGTCGGATCCTTGCCGTCGGAACCGGCCTCCTTGATCGAGCCGATACGCCGCACGTCCAGGCGCACGGAAGCATAGAATTTCAGGGCATTTCCGCCGGTCGTCGTCTCCGGGCTCCCGAACATCACCCCGATCTTCATGCGGATCTGGTTGGTGAAGAACATCAGGCACTGGGAGCGCGAGACCGAGCCCGTCACCTTTCGGAGCGCCTGGCTCATGAGGCGCGCTTGCAGACCGACGTGGGAATCCCCCATGTCCCCTTCGATTTCTGCCTTGGGGACCAACGCGGCCACCGAGTCGACCACCACCATGTCGACGGCCCCGGAGCGCACGAGCATGTCGGCGATCTCGAGCGCCTGCTCGCCGTAGTCGGGCTGGCTGATCAGCAGCTCGTCCGTCTTCACCCCGAGTTTCTTCGCGTAGTTGACGTCGAGCGCATGCTCCGCGTCGATGAACGCGGCGACACCACCCCGTCGCTGGACGCTCGCGATGGCATGCAGCGTGAGGGTCGTCTTGCCGCTCGACTCAGGGCCGTAGATCTCGATGATCCGCCCGCGCGGATACCCACCGATGCCCAGCGCCACGTCGAGCCCGAGCGAGCCGCTCGGCACGACGGCCACGTCACCGCCGATCTTCTCGCCGTCCTTCAGGCGCATGATGGCGCCTTCGCCGAACTCCTTCTGAACGCTCGCGATCGCCAGCTCCAGCGCCTTGCCCTTCTGCTTGTCGTCCAGCACGCTCATCGGTGACCTCCGCCCGTTGGGGCCGTAGCTCGTTCCAGCCTTCTACTGCTCTCCTGTTCAGATGTCAAACCGCGGGCGTGGCGGGTCGGACAGGAGCGATCCTATCCGCCACAGGGCCGGACCGTGCGCAACCTACGAGGCAAGCGACCGGAAGCCGGCGCCCTTCGAGCGGCGCGACGGGGGCCCGGGCGGGGGGGGAAAAGCCAAACGGGAAGGCCCCACGCCGCCCGCTCCC
>QGUH01000664.1 GCA_003242355.1 Pseudomonadota bacterium | reverse complement strand
GATGGTGCGTCGTCGTCACCTCGTTCGCCACGGCGTTCTCGGAGCACGATGCCGTCGGGGGCGAGCGCTTCCTCGATCGCCGTGACGAGCATCGGGATCACGCGCGCGAGCGAGTCGGCGTACGTGACGAGCACGACGAAGCGTTCGTACACGTCGGCGACGACACCCGGAACGCCGTCCCCTTCCCCGTTCAGGAGCCGAAACGCGGTCGTGCCTGCTCTTCGAAGCGGCTCGCGCAGCGCGAGCGCCTCGCGAACGCGCGCCGAAAACCAAGCGCCGTCCGGCACGCGTTCTCGTGAAAAGACGCGCAGCGCGATGGGCGACACCGGATCCCACAAAGCAACGCCCTCGAACCCGCCCGCCTGGATGCGCACGAAATCGCCGCCGACGGGCGGCGTTCGCCCGAGGGGGAGGTGGTTGCGGTACACCCAGGGATGCCCCGCGAGGAGGCTTTCCGACAAACTCTCGGGCAGTCGGAGCACGTCTCCCCGCGCCGAGCGGCTTCGCGGATCTCGGCGCGCCATGGGTGGGACGCTCAGGATTTCGGCGCGGGCCCCGTGCTCTCGCGGACGACGAGCTTCATCGGGAACTCGTGCACGGGCTTTTCCACCTTGCGTTGATCGAGAACGGCCATGATGGCGTGGCACGCCTCGGCGCCCATCGTCCGCATCTCCTGCCGCACCGTGGTGAGCGCGGGGAAGTAGAGCCCGGCAGCGGGGATGTCGTCGAATCCGATGACGCTCACGTCTTTCGGAATCGAGACGCCGTGCGCCTGCAACGTGCGCATGAAACCGAGCGCCATGATGTCATTTGCCAGCACCACGGCCGTCGGTGCGCGCAAGCGGCTCGTGCGCAGCCACTTCTTCGCGTACGCCACCCCCTCGTCCACGTGGTAGCGCGGCATGAACAGGCGGTGTCCCGGCGCGAGCTTCAGCTTGTAGGTCGCGAGCGCCGTTTCGAGCCCTTCGCAGCGCTGACGGCTGTCGAGCGAATCTTCCGGACCGCCGACGAACGCGATGCGTCGATGGCCGAGCTCGTTCAAGTACGCGGCGATGTCACGACCGACACCGAGGTTGTCGCTGCGCACCACGAGCCCACCGCGGAACATCTCGTCCGGTGCGATGAGCGACACGGCGACCTGCGCTTTACGCGCCGCTTCCACGAGCGCCCGCTCACGCCGCCCCGGGCACACGAAGATGAGCCCATCGACGCGGCGCTCCCGAATCCAGGAAGTGACGGTGCTCGCGTCGAACGTGCCGCGCAGGAACAAGCTGCCGACGAGCAACGAGATGTGACGCGCGGTCAGCTCCTCCTCGATGCCGCCGAGGATCTGCGTCACCCACTCGCTCTGGGTGTCGAACACGACGAGGCCGAAACACCCCGCGCGCCCGAGCGAAAAATTGCGCGCCGTCGTCCACGGCGTGTACCCGAGCTTGCGGATCACTTTGGCGACCCGTGCCCGCACCTCGGCGCTGGCGTAGCCGCCGTTGATCACGCGCGACACGGTGCTCTTCGATACCCGCGCGTGTCGCGCGACCTCCGCGATGTCAGGCCCACGAGCCATGGATGCCGCGGGACTATAACACGGCGTCACACAAGGAAAATTCGAACCCCCCTGCCCGTTCGACCAGGACGCCCTTCCCGCGCGCGGCGGCCGATCAGCCGGGGCATACGGCGCCGATACGCCGGGTGAGCGCGTGGCGTGGTGGCCGTCATGGCAACGCCGGGTGAGCGCCTGGGTGTGAAGGCGTGGCGCCCTGTCGGCCGCGATGCGCCGGTCAGCGCCTGGGAGGCGTTGCGTTGCGCCGGCTGCCACCATGCCGGGCGAGCGGCCGCTCGTGACGGGGCGTGTATCAGCCGCCGAGGAGCCGGGTGAGCACCGGTAGGTCGGCGTCCTCCACCGCGCCCTGCACTTGGCAACGGATCTTTCCTTTCGGATCCACGAGCAGGTGGATCGGCAACTCCGGATCGGCGCCGAGCCCGGCATCGCTCATCCACTCTTCGCGCTCCCGTCCCTCGCGCAGCCAGTAAGTGGTGTCGAGGTCGCCCGACGCCTCGAGGAACCCGCGGAGCTGGCGCTCGTCGTCGTCGAGCGACACGAACACGACGCGCAGGGCGGCGGGCGCGCTCGAAAGCGTGCGCTCCCACGACTTGAGGCGTGGGATTTCCTCCTTACAGGGAGCGCACCACGCCGCCCAAAAATTCACCCATGTCCACTTGCCCCCGCCCGCAGGAATGGGCTCGGGCTTCGGATCGGTGCCGCGCGCCGCCGCCCGGGCCACACGCCGCTTGGGCAGCGCCTTGCCGTCCCGGAGCTCCCCATCGCACAAGACCCGGCGCGGGCGCGGCGCCGGGGCGCTCGACGCGACCGCCGCGACATTCGTGGTGTCCGGGGCCGCGACCGGCGCGTCGCTCCCCGTGGTCTGGATCGCCTGGCTCCGCTCGCGCGTCACCAGCGGGGCGCGCTTCTCCTCCTGGTTGCACGCCGTGCCGAGCGCGAGCAGCGCCAAGGCCGCGCCCACGAAGCGACGCCGAGCCGAACCGCGAGCGATCACAGTCGGCAATCCACCCACGAAACGAACGCGCTCCGATTGATGGACTCGTCGTCGCACTTTTCCTCCGGTCGAGAGGTCTGCCACCCGCAATAATCCTTGGAAAGCTGCGCGAACTCGTTGCCGAGCCAGAGCAGGCCCACCTTGCGGTCGATCTCCGGATCCTGAGAGACCTCTTTGAGGTGATAAAAGACGGAGTTGGCCCGCCGGTGCGAAAGCGCCCGGTTCTTCGCCTGCGTACCGGTCTTGGAGGCGCGCGCCACGACGAAGAAGTAGCGCGCGCCCTTGCGCGCGAACCATTTTTCCTCGAGCAGCTTCTTCGCGGCCTCGTCGAGCTCCTCGCTCGCGTTGTCGAACAAGACGACGCCGCCGCGCTCGCGAAGGGGCGTGAAGAGCTCGTTGAAATCCTGGTCGTCGATACTCGCGAAGGTCTTCACGTCGGCCGGCTTGCAGCCACGCCGCGCCTCTTCACCCGCGAGCCCGCAGGAATGCAGCACGCGCTCGAGCACCTCTTTGAAGCGGGGCGTGCAGTAGGCGACCTCGGCCTGATCGGCGATGGCGACCTTGGGCTTCTCGGCTTCCGGCGTGGTCAGCCGCTCGGCCGCGCCGTTCACGCTCGAGCGCACGCCGAACGCCACCGCGCCGAGCGCCAGCACGCCCGCGACGACCCCGGCGAGCAGGCCGAGCCGATCGGAAGGCTCCTCCTCCATCGGAATCGTGGGTTCGCTCATCGCAACACCTCCGGTGCTGTCCCTTCTCCCCACCCCCGCCCCCCCGAACCCGACCTAGACCCCGTACCCCGCCTCCCCCTGGAAAACAAAAACCCCCCCCCCCCCCACCCACCACCCCCCCCCCCCC
>QGUH01000663.1 GCA_003242355.1 Pseudomonadota bacterium | reverse complement strand
TCCGTGATCCGCGCGGCGATGTCCTTGCGCTCCGGCCGGCGCGCGGCCAGGCGTTCGAGCTCCGCGAGCGCTTGCTCGTAGTCGCGGCGTGCGAGCGCGCGCGACAGTCGAATCTCGCGATCCGGATCGAGGCGCTGGATGCGCTCGACGAGCGCATCGGCCTCGGCGGTGCGTCCGCTCGCTTCGAGCACGTCGAGCGCGGGCTCGAGCGCCGCCGGATCCTCGGGAAACCGGCGCGCGAGCTCGAGGGCGACCCGCGCGCGCTCCGGTCCCCAACCGAGCTCGGTGTACACGTCGAGCAGCTCGCGCAGGATGCCCGGAACCGCCGGGAACTCCCGCGCGAGCCGTTCGAGCTCGCCGACGGCTTCGACGAGGCCGCGCTGCGCGCCCCGCTGCATGGCGAGCAAGAGGCGCGGCTCCCAGAGCCGCGGGTCGCGGGCCACCGCGCGCTCTTCGAGCTCGCGAACGAGATCCCTTCGCTGTGTGTCGGAGTAGACGGGATCGGCGCGCGAGAACAGCGCCGCCGCTGCGAGAACGGGTCCCGTCGCGCGCTCGGGCCGGACGAGGAGCGGTTCGAGCAACACGTTCGCCGCGTCCGGCTGACTTTCGACTTGCGCGAGGAGCGCGGCCAAGAACCGGATCACGTCGTCGCCGGGATCGCGCACGGTGCCGTCCACGAGGTAGGCATCGAGCACGTTGGCGCCCGGGAGCACCTCCGGGCGCGCGAGCACGTAGGGAGCGCTCGGATCGTCGCTCGTACGCACGCCGAGCGGGCGCCCATCGGGGTGCATGAGCCGCACCGAGGTGCGCGAGTCGCCGAGGCGCGCGAGCAGCCGATGCCGGCCGGCGCCGAGGCGTACTCGCGTGCCGAAGCGCGGCCACGAGCCGAAGGTGCGGATGTCGCGCTCGAGCACGAGGTGGTCGTCCACCCAAATCGCATAGGCGCTCTGAACGGCGATCAGCACCTCCGTCGGCCGTTCCAGCTCGAAGTAGGTCTCCGCGTAGTAAACGCCTTCGGGAGACTCCTCGCTCACCGAAACGAAGCAGCCCTCGCGCTCCACCTCGTGCACGCTGGCGCGAGGCTCTCCCGTGAACCGCGCCGGCCACGGGCCAGGCCGTTCCGCGGGGAAGTGCTGGGTGCTCGAGCGCGGCGTGTTGCGTCCGAAGGGACCTGCGATGCGGACGGATTCGGCACAGCCATGCAGAGCGGCGGCGCGATCGACGACGCCCGCGCGCGCGTCGGACCAGGCCCACTGCTGCCACAAGTCGACGAGCTCGGCGCGCGCACGCCAGCCGATCGCGCCGGGATCGCGCAGCGCCTTCTCCACGAACGCGCCCCAACGCTTGCGCAGGCCGGGCGCTCCGTGGCGAAGCTTCGACGCTTGTTCCGCGGCGAACCAGGCGACGAGCGGCGCTTCCGGGCGTTCCGACCGGCGCGCTGCGGCCACGGCCTCGAGAAAATGATCCGGAGCGCGGTCGAGCCTTCCGTGGAACGTGTCGTCCAGCCCGCGCGCGAGCGCCGCCATCATCCCGCCGCCGCCCACGGCGTCGAGGCGCTTGCGCGCTCGCTCCGCTTGCTTCGGATCGCCGCCCTCGGAGAGCAGCTCCGCGAGCAGCCAGCGTGCCAGCTCGTTCGGATCGTTCGAGTCGGCGAGCTCGGCGCGCACCTCGGGCGCGCTCGGGCCTTCGGCGTGGGTGTCGCGCCCCGCGCCGCAGGCGAGCAGAAGGCCGCTCACGAGCGCGGCGAGCAAGGTCTTGCGCATCACGGCCGCACCAAGAGGCGAGGAGAGAGGGCTCGGTCCACGGCTTCGCAGAAGCGCTTCCATTCGGGGTAATCGCGCGGAGCGATACGGCGCGCCGTCACGACCACGCGGCTCTTCACTTCGACGCGCGAGCCGTCCACGCTCACGCGCACCGAATAGGAGCCGAAGCGCCCCTTCTCTTCCACGGAGGTCGGCGCCGAAACGATGGTCGCGCCTTCGGGCAGCTCGACGATCGTCGTCTCCTCGGTCGTCGTGAAGCTCTCGGTGACGACCGGCTGCGTGCGGTGCGAGAGCGAGGCGAACTTGGGCGTGAGCCGCAGGCTCGGGGTGACGGCCATCGAGAGCTCCTCGCCTTCGCGGCGCGCGAAGGTCTTCGTCGAGCCCGCGACGCGGATCCGCACGGGCTCCAGTGGGTTTTCGAGATTGCTGGTTTGCAGACCTTGCGCACCGGGCGCGAGCTCGAACCCGGGATACTCGTTGCCGAGGTCGCTGCTCACCCGCGCGCGCAGCGTGGCGCCGGCGTGGTAGCGGCGGCGCCACTCGGCCGAGACGAAGCCGGACGTCTCGTAGTCGAGCTCGAGGCGCGCCTCGCCGTTTCGCGACAGTCGCGCGACGGCCGTCCGCCGCACGAAGTTCTTCTCGGGATCGGCGCCCGGCAACACGCGCAGCTCCGTCTTGTCCGGGCCGACGAACAGGCCGAGCGCGCCGAGATCCATGCGGGGCAGCTCGGTCGGGCCCGTGTGCTCGGCGGTGCCGTCCAGGAACAACCCGAGCGACGGCACGTACGCGATGGCGTGATCGAACGGCGCGAAGCTCGGCAACGACGAGCGGAAGTCGCCGCGCAGCCGCGTCCGCAGCACGACCAGGGTGGAAGGAATGCCGAGCTCCTTGAGCAGCGTGACGATCACCGTGGCCTTGTCCTTGCAGTCGCCCCAGCCGCGCGCGACCGTCTGCACGCAGCGCCGCGGCTTGTAGCCGTAGATGCCGAATTCGAGCGCGACGTAGCGGGTGTTTCGGATCACCCAGTCGTACACGGCGCTGACCTTCTCGAGCTCGGTCGTCTTGCCCTCGGTGATGCGACGCGCGAGCTTACGCGTTTCGTCGTCGAGGTCGAACTGATCCTTGACGAGCCCCCAGTACCAGCGACCGAGATCGTCCCAGCTCGCGTACGTCGAAACGTGCACGAAACCGAGCACCTCCGAGAGCGGAGGCATCTCGGGCTCGGCCTGGACGGCAGGGACGTGCTTCGCGAAAAAGCGATGAATCGTGCGGTTGCCGGACGTGCTCGTGTGGCGCTCGAGGCCGGGGTGTTGCACGTCGACGTGAATCTTGCGGGACGTCGGCGTGTCGAGCACGTACTCGGCGTTCGCCATCGGGTCGAGGCCCTGTAGGTAGACGACCTCGCCGAAGTAGTCGGCGAACTCGTTGCGCGGCGTCACGTCGTCGATGCGGTAGCGAAGCTCGACGACGTCGCCCGCCTCGAGGCGCGGGAACTGGACGTAAAACACCCGCGCGGACGTGTACATCGCGATGGTCGGATCGTCGGCCCCCAGGGGACCGAACAAGATTCCGTATCCCGTGTTTAGTTCGAAAACAAAAAGTGTATGACACCAGTACGCTTGTCAGCTGACACGCTCGCGAACTAGT
>QGUH01000662.1 GCA_003242355.1 Pseudomonadota bacterium | reverse complement strand
GGCGGGAGGTAACTAGTCCCGCGACGTACTTTGCCGTTTGCTCCGTACTTCGCCGTTAGCTCGCGCGAGCGAAGCGAGCCCGCGATGAGCGAAGCGAATCGCGTCGGGAAACCGGCGGGTGGGCGGGACATCAGAACGGGCGGGAAACGACTGGCCCCGCGACGCGCTACGGCGTGACTTAGTTGGCGAGAGCGTGGGCTGTCTCACGGCGAGACCGGCCGAGCATCAGCTCGGCCGAGGCGCGGTGCACGGGATCGGCGCCAATCGTGCCCTCGAGCGAGTCGAGATACGCCGGGTGACTGACGCGTTCGAGCTCGCTCCTCGCGCGGACGAGGCGCTCGGCAATTCCGAGGCGCTCCGCCTCGTCCCGGTGACTCGGCTGCTGCAAGAACTCCTCGAGCGACCGGACGTGCCGTCGCCAGAGCGCGATGTCGCGTTCCTGCTTCACGCGCAGCCGCTCCCGATACCAGTCGCTCGCGAGCACGGTCTCGCGCTCGAACAGCTTGCGGATCTCGGGATGGTGCACGTCCTTCCCCTCGTAGTGCCCGTACGCCATGATGTGGAGCAGCGCGCGAAGCGGCGGGCACGCATCGTTGATGCTGCCGTCCTCGAAGTACGTGAGCGCGACCTGCCGTTGCGCTTCGACGATGTTGTCGACCCCGTCGGCGAACACGGCAAGGTCCTGCGTCTCGGGCTTGAGAATCTCCTCCGTGAACACGTCCGCGGGATTGTCGAACACGCGCCCCAAGAACGTGTGCACGAACTTCGCCGTGATGCGATAGCCGAGGCGACTGGCCGCCACTTTGCGGCCGTCGAGCTCGAAGTCTTCGAGCCGCTCGAGGTGCCCTTCGGCGATGAGCCGCGCCGGATCCCGCTCGTGCGGGAACATTCGACACCACACCTCGGGCACGAGCAGGCTGATGTCGTGATCGACCCGGAACTTCGGCCCGATCCAACCCGCGGCCGAGCTGAAGCCGGCGTAGCCGGTGAGCACCATCGACACGAGCGCGTTGTTCAAGTCGGCGGTGGCGCACAGCGCGTTGAAGGGACCCTTCGTCAGCGCGCCTTCGGTGCCCGCACCCGTCGTGCTCGGCGACTTGCCGGTGACGGAACAGATGTAGTCCATGAAGAGCTCGGGCAATTCCTGGTAGTGAATCGGCCCGTACACGCACAGCGGGCGAATCGCGCCGTCCGGGGGATTGTTGCGCCGCCCCGAAAGCACGCTGATCACCGGAAAAATCACGGGCTCCGGCCACGGAATGCGCCGATAGAGGCGCGCGCCCACCTCGGCAACGTAGCGATCTCGAGGTCGCGCGACGTCCGGTCGCACCTGCAAGTAGCGCGGGTTCTTGCTCGGCTTGCCGCCCACCAGGCGGGGTTTGGCAGAGCAAATCGAGTAGCCCTGCGCCCGCTCGGCGTTGCGCGCGACGTGGCGCTGCATGGGCTCGGTGAACGCGTCGTGCAGCGCCACCTCTTCGGCGATGTTCCGTGCATCGGCCGGCGTGAGCGGCTGGAAGTTCGAGCAGAAGAGCCCCGGCGTCGCCATGTCCTCTTCCGTCTGCTTGTCGAGCCCGGGATGGATCGCGTCGTCGGGACGCTGGAACAGCCGAAACTCGCAGTTCTCGGCGAGCTTCAAGCTCGGATGGCCGTCGTACTCGGAGGGGAGCCCGAACAGCTCGCGCGCGGAGACCACGACCGACGCCGTGATGTCGTCCTCCATCTGCACCTTGTCGGCCGCGATGAAATCCTGACGGAGCTTGTACGTGCGCCAGGCGCCATTACCGAGCAGCCCCACGCGCAGATAGCTGCCGACGAGCTTGCGCCCGGCGTGCTTGAGCTCGTGTCCGGGCGCGCCGTTGATGATGTCGACCGTGAAGTGTTTGCGGAAATCGGTGCCCCAGTCCGGCCGATAGAAGCGTTTGATCACGAAGACGAGCGCCCGAATGTAGTTGGGCATGCTCTCGAGCCACGCATTGTACTCGGGCGTGAAATCGACGGGATTCGGGGTAAGCAGCTTGATGACCGAACCGAGGGAGCGATCGGCAGACAGGAGCGGTCGGGAATTGTCGACGGTCCCCCGCAGCTCGGGGCGGAGCGCATCGCGATAGTCGCGGTTGAAGATCGCCTCGACGAGCGCCATGTCCTCCTCGAGGTTCTTCACGTAGATGGGCCCGTAGATCACCGCGTCGACCAGGCTCTTGCTGATCTCGGACTTTCCACCCCCCGAAACCGTGCACGGCTTGTGGCAGAACGTGCCCTCGGCCGCCGTTCCGACGAGCCGCCAGCTCGGCGCGGCCGGGTGCTTCTCCATGCGGACCTTGTACCCGCTCGGGTGCACGTAGATCCGCCCGGGCAAGAGCTTGAGCTGTTGCTCCTCGCCGCGGCTCTTCCAACGAATCGCCTGCTCCTCGAGATCGATGGTCATGTCCTCGGGCAGGTAGTGGATCTCGGGATACGTCTTGTCGGTGGCGTAACCGCTCGGATGCACCACCACGCGGTCGCCGAGCAGCTCGAGCGCCTCCTCGAACCGGTGCCCGAGCGATTGCAACCGATCGGGCGCGAAGTGATACCCGAGGCTCTGCGTGGCGAAGGCGAGCGCGCCGCCCGCGTGCTCTTCTTCCGCGAGGCCGAACAGATTCGCGGCGAAGCTGATCTGCGTCTTTACTTCCTTCTTGCAGTACCCGAAGTAGTTGTCGGCGAGGAGCGTGACCATCACGCCATCCATGCTCCGCGCCGTGATCTTGAACGGGTTGCCGCCGTTGTAGAGCTCGTCCGGGTCCGCCCAGCACATACCGGATTTGCGCTGGGCCTCGGTGGCCTGAGACACGTGCGGCAAGCCGACGTCCTTTTTGCGCAAGCGAACCAGATGCGGCGCGAGGATCACGCAGCCGGTCTGCCCGGTCCAGTGATCGACGTCGAGCGCCGCGTCGTTTTCCGGCAAGTACGGGTCGCCCCAATTGCCGAAGATGCTCTCGACGAAATCGAGGTTCGCGACCAGGCCGCCGGGCGCGAAGAAGCGCACCTCCATGCGCTTCTCGGGCGACACCTTGGGGATCGCCGGACACACGAGCGGCCGCAGCAAGAGCGATACCAAGGTCTCGACGGGATCTTCCCAGCTCGCCGAGTACGGTAGACGCATCAGGTGCGCCGGTGGATGCAACGCGTGCTCCAGCATGTGCAGGTAGGTGACGAGGGGCACCGCGATCTTGTCGCCGGGCACGGGCAACCCCACGTCCGCGACGTGGAAGACTCCCTTCGTCGTCCGCCGATCGTTGAGCGGATTGTGGAGCACGCCGTTGTCGAGGCGATAGCTGCTGATCACCTCGTTGTGCCACTCGTCTCCATCCCAGGGAAGCGAGAGCTCGCGCGCGAGCCCGTAGCGATCGAGCAGGAACGTCGAGGCGGCGGGGCGCGGGGGGGGCCGGCGCGCG
>QGUH01000661.1 GCA_003242355.1 Pseudomonadota bacterium | reverse complement strand
CGATTCGCGCACCCTGCGCGCCGCGACGCTGGACCCACCCGTCGCCGTCGGAGCCCCCGCGCTGTGGGCGAACACGGCGTTCGCGCAGGCGACCGCGCCGAGCAGGGCCGGCACTCCGAAGAACCCGATGCGACGCGCACGCCTCATCGATCGTCCTCCGCGTCTTCGAGCACCTCACGCAGCTCGTCGTTCAGGTTCTGCTCTTCCCGCGAGCGCTCGCGCAAGAGGTTGCGCACGCGCACCCGCTGCTCCTCGCGCACCTCCCACGCCTCTTGCACGATGCCGACGTCGGCGCGGAGCACGACGCTCTTCAACCGATCGCGCACCAAGCCGAAGCTGTGCTGCGCCACTTCGCCGATGGCCGTGCGCGCCTCGCCCTCCACGGCCTCGAGCTCCTGTGCGCGCCGCTCGAGCTCGGCCACTTCCGCGTTCACCTTCCGCTCGAGCTCCGCCGCCAGGGCGCGAACCTGCACGTCGTAGGTGTCGAGCTGCTCCTCGAGCCGGGCCTCGGCGCTCTTGATGCGCTGGAGCAGCGGCCCGATCTCGCGCGCGTAGCGCGCCCCGCTCCTCCCAGCCTGACCGGTGGCCACGAGCGCGACTTCCCGGTCGAACAGCTCGCGGAAGCGCTTGCGCGTGTCGTCGTCGGCTACGTAGCGCTGATCGCCGAACCCCGTTTGGGCACGGCCGAGCGCGACGGCTTCCCGGTACTCTGCGATCAGGCGCCGGTGCTCGGCGAGCTCCCGTTCGTTCGCGGCGACCTCGTCCTCGAAACGCTTCAGGCTCGCCGCGTCGGTGGTGACCCCGTAAGCTTCCGGCTGGGCGAGCACGCGCCGGAGACCGTTCACGATCGCGTTCAACCGATCCACTTCCAAGAGCAACGCCTGCAGCGTTTGCGACACCCGATTCCACTGCTTTTCGCCCACCTCGTCGCGCCTGAGGAACTGTTCCTCGCTGGTGGGCAGCGCCCTCATCGAATCCATCAGGGCGCGCCGGGCGCGGCGGATCGCCAAAAGCTCGCCCCCGACGTCGTCGTCGTCGACCACGTCGTCGAGCCCTTCGGCGAGAAGGCGCCGCGCGGTGGATGCCCGATTCATGAGCTCGAGCGCGTACTGAACGCGCGCGCGCATCTCGGGGAAGGCTTTGATGCGCGTCGGAACGAGCAAGACGGCGCTCAGCCGCGCAGCCATTCGGCGCCCTTCGCCCCGAGCCTCCGCGGGAGGTTCATTGCCCCGATCCTCCCCAACCCGTGCTCGTCTTCGGTTTCCTCGCGGGCCCAGCGCAGCACGACGGGCGGGAGCGCTCCTTCGAGCTCGAGGCGCGTATCCGTCGTGAGCCGGTCGTAATAGGAGGCGGGGTCGTTCGTCGACGCGAGGAACGCCTCGACCTTCTCGCGAATCGGATCGAACTTCGCGTGCACGGAGCGGTAGAGCGCGAGGGCCTTGGCGAACTGGCCGGAACGCAGCATGAGATCGGCGCGCAAGAGCGAACCGTCCGCCGCTTCCATGTTCTGCGGGTCGAGCACCGAGAGCACCTCGAGCGCCCGCTGCGCGCGCTGGTACTCGCCGAGGCGCACGTACACCCACGCGAGCTCGTACAGCATCGTCGCGAACTCGGGCGACGTGCGACCGACGTTCGTGTAGGCCTGGGCCGCGCTCAGATAATCACTCGCCTCGTACGAGAGGCGTCCGATCGCCATCCACGCGAGGTCGATGACGTGGCGCTCCGCCTCCGTCTTGTACGGCATGCGGGTAACGCGTCGGAACTGCTCGATCGCGGGCTTGTAACGCCGCGCGAGCTCCCCCGGCGACGGTTCGGACGCAGGCTCGGGCGCGGCCTCCCCTTCAGGCGCCGCTTCGGCGGAGGGCTCGACCGAAGCGCCCGAAGCCGGCTCGAGCGCCGCCTTGCGGAGCAAGAGCACGCCGAGCAGATACTGACTCTGGTGCGCGTAGTCCGAGCCTTGCGGCACCGTCGCGAGCTCGCGTTCCCCCGCGAGGAAATCGCGCTGCGCGAGATACGCCTTGGCGCGCGCGTACGGAATCGAGCCCGAGCGATCGACGGGCAGGCGAGCGAGCGCGGTGGAAATCTCTTCGATGCTCGCGAGGTCCCCCCGACGAACCGCGATGTCCACGAGCCGGCTTCCCGCGCGGCCGGCATAGACCTGAAAGCTGGGGCGCGAGGCGTGCGCGAGCACCTCGCGATAATGGCGTTCTGCCGACAGGAGCTGGTCGAGCTTGAAATACGCTTCGGCGATCAAGTGCGACGCATCCGCGAACGCCGCTTCCGAGGCCTTGCCTTGTCGATGCAGCTCGATGACGTGGCTGAGCTCACCGACCGCGCGATCGGCGTCGCCCAGCCGCACGAGCATCTCGCCGGCGGCGATGCGTTCCGCGACGGTCGGCTCGCGGAGGGCCGATCCGGGCGGGGGAGCGCGGCGAGCCAGCCCCGCCTCGACCGAGCGCATCGCGCGTTCGGCCTCGGCTTTCGCCTTGTCGTCGTCGAGAGCCCAGGCGGGCAGCGAGGCGAAACATCCGGCGAGGAGGACGACCGTGCTCACTCGCCGGACCGTCCGAATCCGCATCACTTCGTCCCCGCTCCGATCGAAACGCTGCCGGACGCGCCGGCGCGCACGGCAGGCCCGGTCGTGGCGGGCCTGGCTGCCGCGCCGGCCGTGGGCGCGGCCGGCCCGGTGAAGCCCGCCTTCGTGGTCTCCGCGTAGCGAATCGCGGGGCGCTGCTCCACCGGCGTCGTCACGTCACCCTTCTCCCAGGCGACGACGTCCAGGTTGATCGTCTTTCCTTCCCCGACCGTGAACGAGTGACCCGATGGGATCTCGAACTTGTAACCGCGCAGGTACGAAAAGACCCCATAACCGTGGCCCCGCAAGCGGAGCACGACCTGCAACGTGTGATCGCCAGGCGGAATCGAGCCGCTGAAGATCGGAATCTCCCTCTGATTGGCGAGCAGACCGTTCTCGGAGTCGTCCTGCCGATTGAACTGCACGACGCCGTCGAGCACGATCACCGCCCCGGTGAGTCGAAATGCGCTGCTCAGCTCGTTCTTGAAGGTGATCACGGCGCGCGCGCCGCCGACGCCGCCCGAAAGGACGGTGTCGCTCAACAGGCTGAGCCGCGTGTGGCTGCGGCGGATTTGCTCCTTGAGCTCGTCGATCCGCATCTCGAGGTCACGCAGACGAACCACGTACGTACCCCCGTCCATCGCCCCCCCGGCGCGGGCGCCGGCCGCGGGAGCTGCCGCAGGTGCCGCTGTGGTCGCTGCGGGAGCGGTGGTGGCGGGTTGCGCACCGGTCGCCGCCCCGCCGGGTTGGCCCGGGGCGGGCGCCGAGCCGCTGGTCGTAGCGCCCGGTTGGCTCGCCGCGGGCTTCGCTGGGGCCCCCGCAGCCGTCCCCCCCTGACCCGCTGCCGCGCCCTTGCC
>QGUH01000660.1 GCA_003242355.1 Pseudomonadota bacterium | reverse complement strand
GAAGCGACTCCGGTGAACGAGCACCCGGCACCAGCACCGCCAGCGCGTGCAGATCCGACGCCCACGAGTGTCCCTTCGCCGACCGTCGTCGAGCCCGTTGCGAGCGTGTCGCCGATCACCTCACCGTCTTCTTCGGCCGCGAACGCGCCCGAGCCGCCGCCGTCGAAAAGCAGCGGGGCTCGTCCGCGGGCGCGCCAGCGCCTCGTCGTGCAAGCGCCGAAGGGAGCGGAGCCCGCATCGCGGAGCAACGCTTGGCCGGTTCCCGTCTCTCCGGAACCCGCGCTTTCGGCATCGAGCTCCCTCTCCGGAGGAGGAACGGTTTCGAGCGCAGCGCCTCCGCGCAAGCCCACGCTGCTCGAAGTGACCGAAACGAGAAAGTAGGGCTCCGCGCGCGTGCGCTCGCGCGTCGGGGAGCCGAAACACTGCCCCCCGAACGGGCGCCCAACCCAGCGTGCTCGTTTGCCGCGTTCGCCCGCGAGTCGATGTCGAGCTCGTCGGCGATCGTCAGCGACGGATCCAGGTCGTGGACGGAGCCCTTCGCGAGGGGCGTGTGGCGCGGGGCGACGGCAGGTTTCAGTCGGCGTACTTGTCGCGAACCGCGAGGCACTCGGGCAGGACGCGGAAAAACGCGTCCACGAGGCGGGGCTCGAAGTGCCGGCCCGACTGCGCCTTGATGTGCTCGGTGGCCTCGTCGAGGGACCACGCGCGCTTGTAGGGACGCACCGACAGAAGCGCGTCGAAGACGTCGGCGAGCGCGACGATGCGCGCGGGCTCGGGGATTTCCGTGCCGCGCAGGCCGTCCGGGTAGCCCGAGCCGTCCCAGCGCTCGTGATGCCGGAGCGCCACGATGCGCGCCATGCCCATGAGCTCCGAGGGGTGATCGCCGAGGATTTCCGCGCCGATCACGGTATGCCGCTTCATGATCTCCCACTCGTCGGGGTCCAGCTTTCCCGGCTTGAGCAGGATGCGGTCGGGAATGCCGATTTTGCCGACGTCGTGCATCGGCGATGCTTGGAGGATGAGCTCCGCCTGGCGCTCGCAGACTCCGGAAGCGCGCGCGATGAGCGCCGCGATGTGGCTCATTCGGAGCACGTGCATGCCGGTCTCGTTGTCGCGGTACTCTGCGGCGCGACCCAGGCGTCGGATCACCTCGAGGCGCGTGGCGACGAGCTCGGCCGTGCGCTGCTCGACCAGCGACTCGAGGAGGAGCTTTTGCCGGTGCAGCGCCACGTGCGTGCCGACTCGGGATCGCACGAGCGCCGGCACGAACGGCTTTGCGACGTAGTCGACGGCGCCGAGCTCGAGGCCGCGCGCCTCGCTGTCGGCGTCGGAGAGCGTCGTCACGAAGATGATCGGAATCTTCGCCGTGAGCGGGTTGCCCTTCAGCCGCCGGCAGACTTCGTATCCGTCCATGTCGGGCATCATCACGTCGAGCAGGATGAGGTCCGGTTGGGCCTGCTCTGCGAGATCGAGCGCCGTCCTGCCGTTGATGGCGGCCTTTACCTGGTAGTTGCTGCCGAGCACGCTTCGGAGCACGTCGATGCTTTCCGGGGCATCGTCCACGATCAAGACGACGGGACGGGGAGGAGCCGATTCCATTGAGTTTCTTTGGGCTTTCGTCATTGAGCGGCGGGAAGCGCGTCCTCCCCCGCGAAGAGCCAGTTCGAGAGCGCGTCGAGGGCCTCGCGTGCCTGCTCGAAGTCGTAGGCGCCGACGCTCGCTTCCAGCCGCTGCAACGCTTCGGCGCCTTGCAGGCGCTCGCCCGCGAGCTCCACGAGGCGTTCGAGGCAATCGACGGCGCCGGTGTCGTGTTCCTCGAGCAAGCGGCCGAGCTCGCGCGCGAGCTCGGCGAGCTTCGGCTCGGCGCGCGGCGCCGGCGTGGGCATGCTGCGGGGCTGCGCCGCGAGCGCTTGCGCCACCGCGGCGAGGGCGCGCCCTTGCGCCGCTTCGAAGTCGTCGAGGAGCCCGTCGATGGACTCGGCGTCTTCTTTGCGCAGGGCGCTCTCGAGCGACAGCGCGCACTGGTGCAGGCGCACCGCGCCGATGTTCGCCGCGGCCGATGCCAACGTGTGGACGGCGAGCGCCGCGGTCGCGTAAGCCTTCTTCTCGACCGCTTCGCGCACGGTGCGCGGCACTTCTCGCTGCCGCGCGGCGAAGTGGCGGAGCAAACGTCGGTACAACCGAGTATCCCCTCCCAGGCGGGCGAGAGCGCGCGCGACGTCGAGATCGGTCGGAGGAATCGAGCTCGCGCGCGGGCATTCCGAGGTGACTTGGGCCGCGAAGTCCACGAGCAGCGGCGCGCGCAAGGGGGGCCCCATCGTACGGCGTCCTTCCTCGATGGCGCGCTGGACCGCGGCGACCAGAGCCGCGCTGTCGATGGGCGTCGAAATGAACGCATCCATTCCCGCGGCGAAACAGCGCTCCTCGACGTCGGCCGGGGCGCTCGCCGTCATCGCGAGGATGGGCACTCGTGCCGTGCGCGTTTGGCTACGGATGGCGCGCGTCGCGCCACAGCCGTCGAGCACGGGCAAGTGCAGATCCATGAGGATGGCATCGAAGGTGCCTTCGGCTGCAATCTCCACGGCTTCCAGGCCGTTGACGGCCGCGCGCACCTCGGCGCCCGCAAACTCGAGGATCTCCCGGACGAGCTCGCGGGTGACCTCGCTGTCCTGCACCACGAGGATGCGGCGCCCGCGCAGGGGGAGGTCGGAAAGGGCTTGCTCGGGCGGATACGAGCTCCGCCGCGTGGCGTGCGCTCGGGCGAGGGCTCGCAGCACGGCCGCGCGCTGCAGAGGCTTGGAGAGCACCAGAGACACCCCCTCCTTTTCCAGACTGCTCGTGAGGAGAAACTCGCTCTCCGGCGGACTGAGGAGCACGCGAACGGCGGCGCCGAGCTCCGGAATGCGCGAGATGCGCTGGACGAGCTCGAGGCCGTTCACGTCCGGAAGTCCGAAGTCGACGAGCACGAGCGCGAACGGCTCTCCGCCGGCGATGGCGCGGTCGATGGCCGCGAGCGCGACCATGCCTTGCGAGGCGCATTCCACGGCGTACCCGAGCCGCGTGAGCAGCCGTTCGAGCGCCCGCGCTTGCGGTTCGCTGTCTTCCACCACGAGCGCGCGGCGGCCCTCGCCGTGGTTCGGCACGCCCTCGACCGATTCCACGCCGAACGCCGCCTCGAAGCTGAACGTGCTGCCGCGTCCGGGCTCGCTGTGCACCCGCAGCGTGCCGTGCATGAGCTCGACGAGGCGCCGGCTGATGGTGAGGCCGAGGCCCGTGCCGCCGTAACGGCGCGTCGTCGAGCTGTCGGCCTGGGTGAACGGGTCGAAGACGAGCGCAATCTGCTCCTCGCTCATCCCGATCCCGGTGTCGGACACCGTGAACCGGAGCGTGACGTCGGAAGCGGGCTCGGGCGCCGACAGCGAAACGGTTTCGACGC
>QGUH01000659.1 GCA_003242355.1 Pseudomonadota bacterium | reverse complement strand
GCCGTAGGCGAGCCGCTTGACGATCGAGCCCACGAGGATGTCGGCGATTTCGTCCAACGTGATGCGCTCACGCCGGAACTCCTCGGGAATGATGGTGAGCGTCGCGCCCGCGGCCTTGCCGATGCCGAGCGCGAGGTGCCCGGCCTTGCGGCCCATCGCCACGACGAAGTACCAGCGCGACGTGGTCTGCGCGTCCGTCAGCAGGTCCTGGACGATCTCGGTCCCGCGGTGGCGGGCCGTTTGATAGCCGAACGTCGGAATGCTCTCCGGCAGGTCGAGATCGTTGTCGATCGTCTTCGGCACGTGCACGACCTTGAGCGCGCCGCCCGACGCCTTCGACAGGTTCATGGCGGAGAACGCCGTGTCGTCGCCGCCGATGCTGATGAGGTAGCCGATGCCGAGGCGCGACAGGGACTCGAGCGCCGTCTTCAGGTGCTTCGGATCCTTCGTCGGGTTGGCGCGCGACGTGCCGAGGCACGAGCCACCGCGGAAGTGGATGCGCGAAACCGTTTCGATGTCGAGCGGCCGAACCTTTCCGATGTCCCCCCTCATGATCCATTGGTAGCCATCTCGGATTCCGATCACGCCGAATCCGGAGAGGCACGCGCGGATGGTTGCGGCCCCGATCACACTGTTGATGCCGGGGGCGGGGCCGCCGCCGACCAGAATTCCAACCTTCTGTCTTTCCGTCATGGGGGCGAGGCAGCCTATACCAGAATTCCCCACCCATGCGGGAGGGCTCTCCCCATCGAATTTCGGGGGCCGCGTTTGGGGGCCGCCGAAGCGCGAACGGCCGGGCCGGTGAGCGACGAACGGTCAACGACGCGCCGAAATCCGCGGAAAACACCCTGCCCGTCCGAGGAAGGGCTCGCCGGACTTCTCGCCCGCGGCGCGCCGGGTTGGATCGCGGCGGCGAGCGCGTCGGTGCGGACCGCGACGCGTGCTGCCCCGAAACGAGACGGTGAGTGCGTCGCTCCGTCGAGCGGCTCGCGCGCTAACTCGTTGCGCCCCGGTACGCTTCGTTGCTGCCGATGCGCTTGCCGTTCTCGCCGGGCTCGAAAAAGTGGACGCGCGAGAGGTCGAAATACATCTCGAGCGGCTGCCCCGCCTTGATGCCGGCGAACGCGTCCATGTGGGCGACGACGTGCGGATGCCGATCCGTCGAGAGGTACACGTCCATCTTGTCGCCGAGGGGCTGAACGAGCTTGACTCGGAAGCCGAGGGAGCCTTCGTCCGTCGGGAAGCGCGCGTGCTCCTTGTCCGAGATCGCCTCGGGACGCACGCCGAGCACCACCTCTCGGTTGCCGTAGGCCGCGAGCGCCGACTTGGCCCAACCCGGCACGGGGAGCCTGCCGGTGCCCTCGTCGAACCACAGCCGGCCGCCCTCCTCGATCAAGCGACCCTCGAAGAAATTCATGGGAGGGCTGCCCAAGAAACCCGCGACGAAGCGATTGGCGGGCTGGTGGTAGATCGCGAGCGCGGTGTCGCACTGCTGAATCACCCCGTCCTTCATCACCACCACCCGATCGCCGAGGGTCATCGCCTCCTCTTGATCGTGGGTGACGTACATGGTCGTGGCGTTCAAGCTCATGTGCAGCGCCTTGATCTCGGCGCGCATCTCCACCCGGAGCTTCGCATCCAGATTGGAGAGCGGCTCGTCGAACAAGAAGCACTTCGGATCCCGCACGATGGCGCGGCCGAGCGCCACGCGCTGGCGCTGACCGCCCGACAGGGCCTTGGGCTTGCGGTCGAGCAAGTGCTCGATCATGAGCACCTTGGCGGCGCGCTTCACCTTCTCGTCGATCGTGCTCTTCGGCACTTTGCGGAGCTTGAGCGCGAACGCCATGTTCTCGTACACGGTCATGTGCGGGTAGAGCGCATAGCTCTGGAACACCATCGCGATGTCCCGGTCTTTCGGCGGGACGTCGTTGACCACCCGGTCGCCGATGCGGATGGTGCCACTCGTGATCTCCTCGAGGCCGGCCACCATGCGCAGCGTCGTGGATTTCCCGCAACCCGAGGGGCCGACGAGCACGACGAACTCGCGATCCTGGATGTCCAGATTGAAGCGATCTACGGCGCGAACGCCGCCGTCGAAGATCTTCACGACATCTTTCAGGACGACACCTGCCATTTTCGTGCACCTCGGCTCACGGCCGGCTCGGAAAAGTGCGGGCATCATACCCTTCTCGACGCGCCCCGCTAGCCCTTTCCGGCGTTGCTGCTCCGACCCGTGCGTTCGCCGTTGCCGAACCTTTCGCACTGATTTAGGGTCCCACCGCTTCCGCGGCGCGTCGTGATCGAGCGATATCCCTACGGCAAGGCACCTTTTTGGCTGACGGCGCTCGCGCTGGTCTCGCTGATCCTCGTGGTCGTGATGCACCGGCGCGAGGAAGACGAGCCGGACCTCGTCCTCGCCATCTCGGCGGCGAACCACGTGGATTCGTACAAAGAGGTGCTGCCGCGTTTCGAGGCGAAGCACGGCGTGAAGGTCGCCCTGAACCTGGTGCACAGTCGGGCCCTGCAGACGCGCCTGCAGAACGCGATCATGGCCGGCGCGGAGGTGCCCGATCTGGTCGAGCTCCAGGAAAACCACCTGGCCTTCTTCACGCGCGGTCCGGTGAAAGACGTGGGCTTCACCGACCTCACCGACGTGCTCACCCGCGAGGGCTTGCGCGAGCGGCTGGTCGAGTCGCGCCTGAGCTTGTGGATGTACCAGGGGCGGGTGTTCGCCGCGCCGCACGACGTCCACCCGGTGATGTTGATGTACCGGGCCGACATCGTCGAAGAGCTCGGGATCGACGTCAGCAAGCTCGAGACCTGGGACGACTTCGTCGAGGTGGGGCGCAACGTCGTCAAAGACCTCGACGGCGACGGCGTGCCGGATCGGTACATGATCGACCTGCCGGTGTCCGCCGCCTGGGGGCTCCTCATCCTCTTGCGCCAGCGCGACGTGAGCCTGTTCGACGAGAACGGCAACCTCACCTTCAACCGGCCCGAGACGGTGGACACGATCATCTGGTACGCGCGGCAAGTGGCCGGCAAGGATCGGATCGCGTTCGAGTGCGGGTGGGGGCAGCCGTTCTACAAGGCCATGTTCGACGGCCTCGTCCTCTTCTACATCGCACCGGACTGGCGCTCGTACACGACGCAAATGGATGCTCCGGGCCTGGCCGGGAAGATGAAGTTGATGCCGCTGCCCGCGTGGACGAAGGGCGGCCGGCGCACGAGCGTGTGGGGCGGCACGGGCCTGGCGATCACCAAGGCGAGCGAACGGCAAGACCTCGCCTGGGAGCTCGCGAAGGAGCTCTACTTCCAGCCCAAAGAGCTCGGGAAGCGCTTCGCGACGACGAACATCATCCCGCCGCTCAAGGACGCCTGGGATCTGCCGGAGTTTCGCGAGCCCACACGGAACTTTCCGGGGAAGGCAATCGCGG
>QGUH01000658.1 GCA_003242355.1 Pseudomonadota bacterium | reverse complement strand
ACGCGCACGCGCAGATCGATCGTAGCGAGATTTTCTTCGTACTCGAGCAGGCTCACGAGATCGCGAAACCCCGTTCCCGCCGCGATCGCGGTCGCGAACTCGTGCGCTCTGCCGAGCGCCGAGCGCTCTCCGGCGAACGCGGTCGACGCGAGCTCGATCGCTTCACGAATCGCACGCAGGATCTCGACGCGCCGACCGATGGCGTCGTACCGCTTGCCGCGATCCGGCGCCTCGAGCAGCTGCTCGACGTTTCGAATCTTGAGCCACACGCGTCGCGCCCCGTCGACGAGCTCGGGCTTCTCGAGGAGCTCGGTGAGCACGCGTTGCCGAAGCGTGGTGACCGCGACGTCGCTCGGCGGTTGCGACAGCTCGCGCAGGAGCGCGGCGCGGTGCACGGGGTACTCCGTGTCGCCGATGCGGACGCACAGGCAGCGCGCCACGAAATCGGAGAGGAACAGATCGCGCGCGAAGCATTCCGGCCGGAAGCTCGAGGGCGCGAGCCGCGCGTTGCCGAGAATGCGCCCGAACGCTTCCCCAGGCACGCCCGCTGCGAACGCGAACGTCAGGGCTTGCGAGAGGGCCGTCGCGTTCAGACACAACCCGGGCTCCGGGTGCAGGAGGTTCGGAACGGCCACCGCGGACGACGCGAGGGTTCCGGAATGCGGAGCGGCTACGAGGAGCGCCAAGTGTTCGGGTGGAGGAAGAGTACCGGAGATTTTTCGACGGGGCCCGCCCGGAGACGACCGCCCGCCGGCCGAACCCGGCCGATCGTCCGTCGAAACGCGTTTGCAGACACCGCCCGGCGTGGAAAGTTCCGCGCTGGTGCTTCCGAGCGTCCTTTTCGTCTCCAAACCCGTGGCGCCCCCGTTTCACGACGGGACGAAGTGCCTGGTCCGCGACATTGCCACGCACCTCACGCGGGTCCGAGCGACGGTGCTTTCCACCCCATCGGCGCCGGCGCTCGGCGCGAGCTCCCGAATCCAGATGGCGCGCGTTTATTCGAACGCCGGAGCGTTCGCGCCCGGGCTCTCGGAGAACTTGCGCGCCGCATTATGGGTGCTCGCGCGATCCCGGGCGGACGTCTGGCACTTCGTGTTTGCGCCGAACCGGCGAACGAGCGGCGTGGGCAGGTGGCTCGGCAGAATTCGGCGGCGGCCGATCGTGCAGACGATCGCATCGCCGCCCAGGTCGTTCGACGACCCGCGCAAGCTACTGTTCGGCGAGGTCGTCGTGGCGCAAAGCCGTTGGACGCGCGCTGCGATCGAGGCCGCCTACGCGGCGAATGGAGACGCTCCGCCCCGGCTCGAAGTGATTCCGCCGCCGGTGACTCCCGTCATCGAGCGCAGCGTCGCGTGCCAGAAACGCGCTCGCGCGGAGCTCGAGATCCCGGAGAACGCCCGTGTCTTCGTCTACCCGGGCGATCTCGAAACGAGCCGCGGTGCCGAGGTTTCGGCCGCGATCGCGGGGCGGCTCGGCAGCGCGGTGCCCGACGCGCTCGTGGTTTTCGCGTATCGCCGAAAGACGGCTCGGGCCCCCGAAGTGGCCGAGCGCCTTGCGGCCCGGCTGGATCCAGCCCGTGTTCGATTCGCTTGCGAGGTCCCGGACGTGCTCGCGCTCATCGCTTCGGCGGAGGCGGTCATTTTCCCGGTCGATGATTTGTTCGGCAAAGTGGACGTGCCCATCGTCTTGCTCGAAAGCATGGCTTTGGGGGTTCCCGTGGTGGCGTACGACGGCGGGCCGCTCTCCGACCTTTCGGACGTCGAACGCGTGCCGACCCTCGACGCCGACGCCTGGATTCCGCCGCTTTTGCGACTCTCCGCGGACGCCGAGGCGCGGCGCGAACGCGCTGCGGCACAACGGAGAGCCGTCGAACAGCGCCATTCCGCGCAGCGGGTCGCGGCGGCCTACGAAGCGCTCTACGAGGAGCTGGCGCGCCAGGGAAGACGAAGAGGCGGCCGGGAGGCTTGATCGCGCGTGAGCGCGATACCGTGTTGACGCCGGCCTCCAATCGCTTAAAGCCGAGCGCGATGTCTGAATCGGACAGTTCTCAGGGAGTGGGATCCGGGGCGGGTCCGGTGCCGACGACTGCGGAGGAGGCGATCCTCTGGACGGACGGTGCGGCGCGCGGCAACCCGGGTCCCGCGGGGTGCGGTGCAATCCTGAAAACGGCAGATGGACGCGTGCTTTCGGCCGAGAGCCAGTACCTCGGGCAGACGACGAACAACGTCGCCGAGTACAAGGCGCTGCTCTTGGGGCTGACGCGAGCGCTCGAAGCCGGCGTGCGTCGGATCGAAGTCCGCGCCGATTCGGAGCTTTTGATCCGCCAGCTCAAAGGCGAATACCGCGTGAAGAACGAGGGCCTCAAACCGCTCGCCGCCGAAGCGAAAGCCTTGCTCGCGCGCTTCGAGTCGTTCCGGCTCCAACACGTGCGGCGCGAGCTCAACACCGAAGCCGATCAGCTCGCGAACGAAGGGATCGACCGGGGAAGCGCGCCGTCCTCCTCGGCGCCGAGCTCCGGTCGCGCTCGAGCGAGCAGCACGTCGAAGTCGGGCGACAAGTAAAACCCTATCAACGCGCGGACCCGAACCAGGAGGTCCGCGGTCGCGGGATCGCCCGCGGGTTGCCGCAAGAGCACGGTATCGAGCCCTGCGTCCGTCGTGGCGAGCAAGACTTGGCGGTAGTCGGCGCGTGTGAGCAGAATCGCTCGCAGCGCCGACGCGAAATGACCGGCGAGCACGAGACCGGCACGGTCGGCGCTGAGCTGCACCAGCCGGTGGGCGGCAATGAGCTCCTCGTTGCGCTGTCCCAGCGCCCGACCGAGCGAGCTGCCCCGATTGCCGAAGAACCGTTCGAGCCGTTCGGCGGCTTCGGCGCTCCGCGCGATGGTGCCAGGGCCGAGCTTGCCGATCAGGCGTGCCGCGCGGCCGCCGCCCACTTCGGCGATGACCGGCAGGACGATGCCGAGGGCCACCAGAGCTTCGCGCGTTTTTCCGGCCGCGCCGGTCCACACTTCGCTCGCGGTGACGCGCTGATGGCCGAAGGCGAGATGCGCTAGCTCCGCGCCGAACGCGAAGTCGAGCTCCGGCCCGCAGAGCGTGTGCGGCCCGTCCTTGACGAGGTGGCTTTCGCCGACGAGCACGAAGGGAGCATCGGTCCCGAACGCGCGGAGCCCCAAGCTCCGCGCGCCGTGCGACACGTAGGCGCGCACCGGCGGGAGGCCGAAGAACCGCGTCGCGCGTTGGAGCGCGCGGGAGGCGTCGGGATGTCGTTCGTCGCCCAGCTCCTCGCAGAAGTCGCGCAAGAACCCGAGATCCGGCGAGGGTACGGCGGCGACGAGCTCGGAGAGCCGTGTTGCGAGGCGCCCGGAGCCGCGCGCGAGCGGATGCGAGAGGCGTTCGGTGAGCAGCGCGCGATCGAGCGGTTGCGGGATGTGGGGCG
>QGUH01000657.1 GCA_003242355.1 Pseudomonadota bacterium | reverse complement strand
GCGGCGTCAGATTTTTATAGAGGCCGGTGGGGGGCGCTGGGGCCCAGCCTCCGCGAGCGCCGGCCCGAGCTCGTCGCGAGCGGGCTCGACGAAGTCGGCGCGCTCGTCACGGCCGCGCGGACGAGCCTCGAGGCGGGTGATCTCGCCGAGCTCGGTCGGCTCGTGAACGAAAACCAGCGCGTGCTCGCGACGCTCGAGGTCTCGACGCCGGCGATCGAGCACGCCTGTTCGATTGCGCGTGCCGCCGGCGCGCTCGGCGCCAAGCTCACCGGCTCCGGCGGGGGCGGCGCGGTGCTCGCCGTGGCGCCCGATCCCGACCCGGTGCTGGCCGCGCTCGTCGGGCAAGGGTTCGAAGCGTTCACCACCGTGGTGCGGCCGGAAACGGAGGCTTCGCCATGAACGGTGCGAAGACGGCGATTTCGCGCGCCAACATCGCGCTCGTCAAGTACTGGGGAAAGGCACCGGGCAACGAGAACCTGACGGCCGTGCCGAGCCTGTCGCTCACCTTGGCCGGGCTCTCGACGCGCACGCGCGTGCGCTTCGATCCGGGGCTCGACGCCGATCGCGTGCTCATCGGTGGCGTGCCGGCCGAGGGCCGCCCGCGTGCGCGGGTCGTCGCGCTGCTCGACGCTCTGCGCGCTCGCGCCGGGCGCACCGAGCGCGCCGAGGTCGTGTCGGTGAACGACTTTCCCACGGCGTCGGGGCTCGCCTCGAGCGCGTCGGGGTTCGCGGCGCTCGCGCTCGCGGCATCGGCCGCGCTCGGTCTCGAGCTCGCGCCCGCCGAGCTCAGCAGTTACGCGCGTGCGGCCTCGGCGTCGGCAGCGCGGTCGGTGTTCGGCGGGTACGTGGCGCTGCTCGCCGGCGCGCACGCGGCCGAGCCCGTCGCGCCTCCGGATCATCTCGACGTGGCGATGGTGATCGCGCTGACGACGCTCGGTCCCAAGGCGATCGGCTCCACGGAGGGGATGCGCCACACCGAAGCCACGAGCCCCTATTACCCGGCCTGGGTGGCGACCGCGCCCGCGCTGTTCGCCGAAGCGCGACGCGCGCTGCTCGCGCGCGATCTCGAGACGCTCGGGGCGAGCATGGAGCAGAGCACGCTGATGATGCACGCGGCGATGCTCGCGTCGCGCCCCGCGCTCGTCTACCTGCGCGACGCCACGCTGCGCGTGATGGAGCGCGTGCGCGCGCTCCGCTCGCAAGGGATCGCCGCCTTCTTCACGATGGACGCCGGCCCGCACGTGAAGGTGCTCGTGGAGCGCGCCGCGGTGGCGAAGGTAGCCGCCGAGCTCGGGCAGGTTCCCGGCGTGGAGCGCGTTCTCGTCAGCGAGCCCGGACTGGGCGCCGAGCTCGTGGACGACGCCGCCCTCGAGGGATGACGATGCGGGCGCGCGCTCCGGGCAAGGTCGTGCTTTCGGGCGCGTACGCGGTGCTCGAAGGAGCGCCGGCGATCGTCGCCGCCGTCGATCGCTACGCCGTCGCCGACACGGATCGCGCACCGGGGTTCGTCACGCCCGAGGTGCGCGCCGCGCTCGGCGATGCGCCCGCTCCGTTCGTGGACGCGAGCGCGCTGCGCTCCGGAGATCGAAAGCTCGGCCTCGGCTCGAGCGCGGCCATCCTCGTCGCGACCCTGGGAGCGCTCGAGTGGAACGCATCTCCCGAGGCCGCGCTCGACGCGGTTCGAGGCCGCGTCTTCCCGCGAGCGCTCGCGGCGCACCGCGCGGCGCAAGGCGGCGGCAGCGGCATCGACGTCGCTGCGAGCGTCTACGGCGGCGTGCTCGTCGCGCAGCGAGATCCGGAGGGGCTCGCCGTCGAGCCCACCCGCTTGCCGCGCGACGTCCGCGTGACGGTGCTCGCCGCGCGCGCGCCCGCGTCGACTCCGGAGCTCATCGCGCGCGTCCGAGCGTTCGCCGCGCGCGATCCCGGAGAGTACGCGCGCCGGATGGGGCGGCAGCGTGCTGCGTCCGAGCGGGCTGCTCTCGCGGTTCGAGCGGGGAAGGGGAGCGAGCTCGTCGCAGCGCTGCGCGAGCAGGCCAAGGCGCTTGCGGATCTCGGCGAGGCGGCGGGAGCGCCGATCGTCACTCCCGAGGTTGACGCGCTCGCCGAAGCCGCGGAGCGCGTGGGCGGCGCGGCGCTCCCTGCCGGCGCCGGAGGCGGGGACGTCGTCCTCTGGGTCACTCTGGACTCCGGCTCGCGAGCCCCCGCGCATCCCGAGCTCGACGTGCTCGACCTCACGCTCGGCGCCCCGGGGCTCGAGCCGCTCGATTGACGCGAACGAGCCCCGGGACGTGGCTTGCTTGGGGGCTACCGCCCGCAGGGCCCGAGGGGGATTCGGCCTCCGGCCCGAGTCGGGCCATGCCGCGGGTGCGCTTCCGGGCTAGACCTGCTCCTGCCGCGATCATGGACAACGCCGGTTCTCGAATTCCCGGGTTCTACAAGCTGCCGTTGCGTGAGCGTCGCGAGGTCGTCTGCGAGCGCGCTGGCGTCCCTCTCGAAGAGCTCGTGCGCGCCGTGGATGGTGGAGGGCTCGACGCGCTCATGGCCGACAAGGTCGTCGAGAACGTCATCGGGACGTACGGGCTCCCGTTCGGCATCGCGCTCAACGTGCGCATCAACGGGCGCGATCGCCTGGTACCGATGGTGGTCGAGGAGCCGAGCGTCATCGCCGCCGCGTCGAACGCGGCGCGGCGCGTGCGCGCGAGCGGCGGGTTCACCGCGGAAGTGATCGAGGGCCTCATGATCGGCCAGGTGCAGCTCACGGAGGTGCGCTCGCCGGCCCTGGCCATCGAGCGCCTCGAGCGCGAGAGCGCTCACTTGCTCGAGCTCGCCGCGCGCGCGGTCCCGGGGCTCGTCAAGCGTGGCGGCGGGCCGCGCTCGATCGAGATCCGCGATCTCGGTCGCGGCTGCATCGTGCTGCACGTGCTCGTCGACTGCCGCGACGCCATGGGCGCCAACCTGGTCAACACCATCGCGGAAGCGATCGGACCGGTGGCGGCCGAGCTCGCCGGCGCGCGCCTCGGCCTGCGCATCCTGTCGAACCTGTGCGATCGGCGCCGCGTGCGCGTCACCTGCCGCGTGCACGCGCAGGAGCTCGCGCTCGGGCGCGCTTCGGGCGCGGAGAGCAGCCGCTCGGGGCCCATTTCGGATCCGCCGCCGTCGCTTTCGCCGCCGTCGATGGCGGCGCTACGCGACATCGATCCGATCGAAGTCGTCGATCGCATCGTCGAGGCGTCGCGGTTCGCCGAAATCGATCCGTATCGCGCCGCCACACACAACAAAGGGATCATGAACGGCGTCGATGCCGTCGTGATCGCGACCGGCAACGCCTTTCGCGCCGTCGAGGCGGCCGCGCACGCCTATGCCTGGCTCTTAAACACCTCTCCGAC
>QGUH01000656.1 GCA_003242355.1 Pseudomonadota bacterium | reverse complement strand
GGCTCTGGGCACTTTGGCCGCCCCGTCGGGAAGTCGGGGCCCTTGGTGGGGGGCAGAGCTCGCGCGAAGAAAGCTGCTTTCCCTCGAGCAAGGCGTCGAGCAGCCGGAGCGCGGCCTGGCACACCTCCTCGGGGTTGTGCGGCGGGATGTTGGTCGCCATGCCGACCGCGATGCCCGTCGTGCCGTTGACGAGCAGGTTCGGCAGGCGCGCCGGCAGCACCACCGGCTCGAACTTCGTGCCGTCGTAGTTCGGCCGGAAGTGGACCGTGTTCTCCTCGATCTCGCCGAGCAGGCGGTCGGCCATCGGCGCGAGGCGGCACTCGGTGTACCGCATCGCGGCGGGCGGGTCGCCGTCGAGGGAGCCGAAATTCCCGGAGCCGTCGACGAGCGGGACGCGCATGGCGAACGGCTGGGCGAGGCGGACGAGCGCGTCGTAAATCGCCGCGTCTCCGTGCGGATGGTAACTTCCCATCACGTCGCCGACGACCTTGGCGCACTTTCTGTGCTTGGCGTCGGCGGTGAGGTTCTGCTGCCACATCGTGTAGAGGATGCGGCGTTGGACCGGTTTCAAGCCGTCGCGAACGTCCGGCAGCGCTCGCGCGGTGATGACGCTGAGCGCGTAGTTCAGGTACCGCGCCTGGGCGAGCTCGTGCAGGCCCTTGCTTTCTTCGACCGCCTGCGGCTCGGGTGCGTCTCCCCCCCGCGAACGACCGCCGCGTCCTTTGCCGTCGCGGCGCTCCTCCGAACCGCTGCCTTTCGTGCGTCGTGTGGCCCAACTTTGCGCCTCTCCTCGGGGCGGGGCAGGACCCGCCCTGGCGCCGACTCGCTACCGCCGAAACGCGCGGGAAGTCAACTTCCGTCCCCTGCTCGGCAAGGGTCGTGCCCGACCGCCGCCGTGGCGACGGCGCACGCCGCGGCGGCTTCGACGCAGCGTCCCTCGACACAGGCGCGGGCCCGGAAGCTTGCGCCATGGCCCGGACACGCGCACGTCGTTTCGGCGCACACGCTGTGATGGGTGCACGGTGAGCCGGCCGGGGCGCCGGGCTTCGGCGCTTCCTTCGGCTCTTCGCATCCGCCGCCCACGATCTGCGCGTGCACCACGCGGCGTTCCCCGGCGACATCGATCATCGTCGTGCGCGCGCGGACGATTCCCCGCTCGCGACACGGAGCGGTGCAGCGCCGGTAGTCGCGGTGCTCGGTCGTGCAGCCGTGTACGCCCTCCGCATGCTCGAGAACGCGCGCGGCGGAGAGGTCCGACCGACAGGTGAGGGGAGCGTTCTCGGCGCAGGCGACCCAGCGCGCGTGCGCCCCTTCGCACCCCGCGACGCGGGAAAGCGCCGCGCCCTGCGCGCAGCTCGCTTCGCACGCCGCGCGGTCGATGCTGCCGCAACCGCGAGCAAGCCGCGAGCAAAGCGTCGTGCACGCGACTTCGGGCGTGACGGGCGTGCTGCGTCGGCAAGTGGTCGTGGCGAGCAGCGCCACGGCGAGCGGCACCCAACGCGCGCGGGGGAGCGGCGCTCTAGCGCCGATAATCATCGACCTCGATGCCGTAGCGGCGCATCCAGCGGTGGATCTGCATGCGCGCTTTTCCGAGCTCTCGGCCGACCGCCGCCACGTTGCCCCGGTGCTGCTCGAGCAATGCGCGGAGCTCCGCCTCGCTGGGAGGGGCGGGAGCCAGGGCCGGCTGAGCGTTGCTCTCGGCACCAGAGCCTTCGGCGCGCCGACCATACTCGTTCACGGCTTCGCGAACTGCTTCCGGAAGCAGCTCCGGCTCGAGGGTGAGCCCTTCCGCGAGCGTCAGCGCGCGCTTTACGGCGGCTTCGAGCTCCCGCACGTTGTACGGCCAATCGTGGTGGAGGAGCGCCACCATGAACGGAACGCTGGGCGAGAGATCCGGTCGACCGTGCCGCGCGAGGAACGCTCGGACGAGCGCGTACACGTCCTCCTTGCGCTCACGAAGCGGGGGCAACCGAAGCTCGTACTCGTTCAGACGCGCGTACAGGTCCTGGCGGAAGCGCCCCTCGCGTTGCAGCCGTGCGAGGTCCTGATGCGTCGCGGCGACGAAGCGCACGTCCACCCGCTCGGGTTGCGTACCTCCCAGCGGGAGCACCTCTTTGGTCTGCAGCACCCGCAAGAGCTTTGCCTGCGCGTCGAGCGGCATATCGCCGATCTCGTCGAGCAGGAGCGTGCCGCGGTGCGCGGCGCGAACGAGCCCGACCCGATCCCGATCGGCTCCCGAAAAGGCCCCGCGCTTCCACCCGAACAGCTCGCTCTCGATGAGGTGCGCCGGGATGGCGGCGCAGTTGACCGCACAGAACGGCCCTTGCCTGCCGCTCAACCGATGCAGCTCCCGAGCGACGACTTCCTTTCCCGTGCCGCTCGGGCCGAGCACGAGCACGCCGAGCTCCGACGGGGCGACGCGTTCGAGCTCGGCGACGATCCGATCCATGCGGTAGCCGCCGACCAGGGCGCTCCGCGCGTTGGCACGGCGGCGCGCGCCGCTCACGGTGGTTCCATCGAGCCGGTACCGCGCGTACTCGTGCGCGTCGCTGTCCACGAACTTGAAAATCGCGTCGCCGATGCGGACCTCGTCGAGGTGCTCGAGGCGCGCGACGTCGACGCGTTCGCCGTTCACGATCACGCCGTTTCTGCTCTGAAGGTCGCGCAGGACGAACCCGGAACGCTCCCAGGTGAGCTCGGCATGCACGCGGGACACCGCGTTCACCGCGAGCACCACGTCGCAGGGAGCTTCTCGTCCGATCACGATCCGCGAGCGGGTGAGGGGAAAGGCCGGGGGCAGCCGCTCGTGCTCCTCGGCGTAGAGCAGGACGAGGCCGGGAATCGTCCCGGGACCGCGTCCGGCCCCCCCCGGGCCGGTGAACTCCTGCATGGATTCCGTGGTGAAGCTCACCGTGTGAGCTTACCCGAGCGGCTCGGTCCTAGCCTCGTTCCGCGGGGCGGCAGGCGCGGCCCCTCTCCGTCGAAACGAATTCGGCGAGCCCCTGGGGGCGGCGTGTCAGGTCCGGTATGGAAGTGGGGTGACTCCCGAGCAAGACCCCCGAGCCACCCTGCCCGTTGCCGTCGTCCAGCTGTCGAGCCAGGACTCGGTTCCCGACAACCTCGCGCGCGCCGAGGCGCTCGTCGGCCGCGCAGCGCGCGCCGGGGCTCGCCTCGTGCTGCTGCCCGAAAACTTCGCCTACATGGGGCCCGAGAGCGGAAAGCGAGCGATCGCGGAACGCCTCGGAGACGACGGAGCACCCATTCAGTCCGCGCTCGCGGCCATGACCCGGCTCGAGCGCGTGACCATCGCTGCGGGCGGGTTTCCCGAACGCACCGGAGACCCCGGGTGACCGCCCAAACCGAGGGGGGCCTGAAACCCGGACGGCCGGGTTGGCCCCCCTTTTCCAAAGATTCACCCATCCGCCGGGCCATGGGCGCGCGGGG
>QGUH01000655.1 GCA_003242355.1 Pseudomonadota bacterium | reverse complement strand
TTTTCATATCATTACTTTTTATTTTTTTCTGAACGTCGCGCACCCCCCCTATTTCTATCCTCCTCTTTTGGGGGGCGGCGTAATTGTGTTTAAAGAGACGGGGCCCCGGGGGGGGGCGGCGGGGGGGGAGGAGACAAGTCTCGCGCCGCCCTAGGTTGCCGAAGGGCGAGGGGTCGGCGATGATCGCGGCGTGATGGCGCGCGTGTTGATCGTCGCCGGCTCCGACTCGAGCGGCGGGGCCGGAATTCAGGCGGACATCAAGGCCGTGACGGCCCTCGGCGGCTATGCGGCGACCGCGATCACCGCGCTCACGGCCCAGAACACGCTCGGCGTCGAGGGCGTCGTCGGCATCGACCCCGACTTCGTCGGTCAGCAGATCCGCATGGTGCTCGACGACGTCGGCGCCGACGCGATCAAGACGGGCATGCTCTACTCGGCGCGCATCATCGAGCGGGTCGCGGCAGAGCTCGAGCTCCGCGCCACGAACGTCCCGATCGTCGTGGACCCGGTGATGGTGGCCAAGGGCGGCGCTCCGCTGCTCGAGGAAGCGGCGCGTACGGCCCTCGTTCGGCGGCTCTTGCCGATCGCGGCGCTCGTCACGCCGAACGTGCCCGAGGCCGAGGCGCTCACCGGCGTTCGCGCGACGAGCGTCGCGGACTTGCCGCGGCTCGCGGACGGCATTCTCGCGCTCGGGCCGTCGGCGGTGCTCGTGAAAGGCGGGCACCTCGAGGGCGACACGGTGGTGGATCTGCTGCGCACGGCCGACGGCGCCGAGCGGCTCTTCGAGAGCCCACGCATTCGGACGCGCTCGACGCACGGCACCGGATGCACGCTGGCCTCTGCGATCGCCACGGGCGTCGCGGAGGGGATGACGCTCGAGAGCGCGGTCGCGCGCGCGAAAGAGTACGTTTACGAGGCGATTCGGACGGCTCCGGGCCTCGGCTCCGGGCACGGGCCGCTCAATCACGTGTGGCCCTTGGCGAACCGAGACGCCCGCGGGCGAGCAAACGGCAAAGGATGATCGGCTCTGCACGCTTCTGGGTGATGCTCGGCGTCGTTTTCGCTCTCGGCGGCGCCTGCAAGACCGAATACAACGCGCCGATCGGTTCGCGGCCCGTCGCTCCGGGAAGCGGCGGCGGTGCGACGACCGGCGGAATGGGAGGCAGCGCCGGGTTCACGCCGTTGCCCAGCGGCGGCGGCGCCACGTCGACCGGAGGACGCCGGCCGGACGAGCCGCCGCGGGAAGACGTCCTCACGTTCTTGAACGGCGCCGTCGACGCACGAGAGCTGCTTTTGTGCCTGGGGCGCAGCACGGGCGGAAGCTTCGAGCCCATTGGCGCGCCCTTTCCGGAGGGAGGGCTCCCGTATGGAGCAGCGCTGGTCGTCGAACCGCCGGCGGAGATCGATCTCGAGAACGAGACGTTTGCGGTGCACGTCATCGCGGGCGAGCTCGATCGCGTGGCGGGGATGGATTGCGCCGAGGCTCTCGAAACGGCGCGCACCGAGGAAGCCCTCACGACTCCTTTACCGAGCGGAGAAGGAGGGGCCGCGGGCGCCGGAGGCACGGCGTCGGAAGGAGGAGCAGGCGGCAGCCCGGACGGAGAGGCCGGGGCCGACGCTGGCTCCGGCGGGGCGAGCGGCGCGGGATCGAGCTCGGAAGCGGCGCTGGGCGGTGCTGCCGGCAGCCCGGAGAACGCGGAACCGGAGGCGCCCGAAGCGAAACCGGTCCTTCGCGCGCGCGGACTGCCCGTGCTGCCGCCCAAGACGCTCACGGGAGGAAGGAGCACGTTGCTCGTTGCAACGGGTTGCCTCGGCGGCTCGGGCTACACCAACAAGCGGGAAACGCTCGCGTGTGGCGAGGGTTACGCCCCCGATCGCCCGACGCTCAGCGCCGTGCTCGTGCGGCTGTCGCAGTCGCGAGCCTTCGACAAGCTCGGGGTGCAACTGTTGAACGCCTCGCTCGCGAGCGGCGAAGTGGAGATGCGGTCCGCCTCGAAGGATCCCGGCTACACGCCGATCCTGCTCGGATCGCGGCTCGCCTATGGCGTCATCGCGCCGCGCTCGGCACGCCTGAGCCTTTCGGTCTCCGAGTACAACGCCGATTCGACGACTTGGTCGGTGCAGGTCGTCCAGGCAGGCTCGGTGCTCTACTCGGAGGGCTGGCCCGACGTTTTGGAGCGTTCCGCGGTGTCGCTCCAAAACGGAAGGGCGTACACGTTCGTGCTGGTCGGGCCCGCGGTCGGGCTGGCCAACGACGGTTTCTGGAATCCGCCGCTGGTCACCATCGTCGACAACGATCCTGGGCCCTGAAGCTCAGTGTTGCTGTTGGACCTGGGCGAGCTTCGACTTGACCGTGTTCAGGTGCGGGCTCGACGGGAACCGTCGGATGAAGGCGCGCAGCGTGGTCTTGGCGTCGTTCCAGGCGCGAATGTCGAGCTGAGCGTCGGCCAGGGCGAGGGTGGCTTCGTCCATCACGTCGCGATCCGCGGACGCTTCGGAGAGCTGCATGAGGATGGGGATGGCCTCGCGATGCAGCCCGAGCCGCACGAGGCAGCGAGCGAGCTCGAGGTTCGCCTGCGGGCTGTGCGCCGCGTCGGACTTGTACTTGAGCGACTCGCGAAACGCCTGCTGCGCTTCGTGGTAGCGCCCCGTGCGCGCGTGCTCGAGACCATTCTGGTACGCGATGAGCGAGAGCTCGTTGCGCGCGCGTTCGACGGCGGCCTCGAACACGGAGCGTTCGGTGGGCGTCAGATCGAGCTTCGCGATTTCCGGGAAGCCCTCGATGATCTCGTTGCGTTTGTTGAGCGTGATGAGCTGATGGAAATCGGCGGCGCGCCGGGCGAGGCGGGCGCGCGCTTCCTCGCGGGCCTTGAGGGCCGAGAGCTCTTTCTCGAGCTGCGCGACGCGCTCCCGGGACTCCTGCGATTCGTTGCGCACCGTGTCGAGGCGGATGTCCCAGGCGAGCTTCACGAACAAGAGAATCACGGCGATCGTCACCGCGTACGCCGTGGCGCTGTTCACGAACACCCGGCGCTCGTAGCTCTGCTGGCGCTTCGCGATGCTCTTCAGATCCGCGGCGAGGGCGTTGATGAGGTTGTTCGTCTTGATGGAGAGCGAGCGGCTCTCGACGATCTCCCGCTTGATCTCCTCCAGCTCGATCTCATCCATGGCAGCCCGGCGCCTCCACCCAGTATCGCCGTCCCCCCGGCCTAGCAAGCGGGCTCACGCCGGATTCGGACCGTAAGCGGCCGAAAGTCCGAGGGTCTCGGGGCGGACGGACTTCTCCATTAAACGACAGCCCACATGTCGTGCTAGACGCGGGGGCGGCTCGGCCGACGAGCCTCGCTCCGGCGGCGCATCGCAGCAGGGGCTTCGAAG
Source organism: Pseudomonadota bacterium (assembly GCA_003242355.1). GTDB lineage: Bacteria > Myxococcota_A > Polyangia > Polyangiales > Polyangiaceae > PMG-095. The sequence goes on along the minus strand of QGUH01000655.1, from coordinate 68 downwards.
GAAGAAGATGGACACGAGTGACATTCGCAAAGGCCTGAAGCTCATGATGGACGGGCAGCCGTACGTCG
>QGUH01000654.1 GCA_003242355.1 Pseudomonadota bacterium | reverse complement strand
GGCGCGTTCGCGCGGGACGCGGCACCGCAAACGATCGCGCTCGCCATCGAACGGCGCCTCGCCGACGTCGTGGCGCACGCGGTCCCCGCGGAGTCTCCGAGCGCGGCGACGGCACAGGCGGTGTGGTTCGCCGACGAGGGCACGGCGATCGCCGCGCTGGCCGAACGCCTCGCCGAAAACCGCGCGCCCACCGAGTGGTTTTGGCGTTCCGTCGGCGCGCGAGTAGCGCTCGAAGCACCGCGCCCCGCGGCCTTGATGGCCTGCCTGGACGCCGCGGCGGGGATCGATGGCGCCCCGCGCGCGCTCGCCCAAGTCGTCGATCGGGCAGAGCGCGCCCGCGGCGGGGCGATCCTGGCGACCCTTTCGGAGCAGCAGGCCGAGGGGCTCCTCGTGCGCGCGTTCGGCGTCCCTGCGCCGGCGCCGCGGGCCGACGAGGCACCCGTCGCCCCGTCGTTACCCGAGCGGCACGCGGAGCTCCAAGCTGCCCTTCACTCGGTGGCGCCCGAGTGGCGCGCGCGCATCGAAACGTGGCTGCCCCGCTGGTGCGCCGATGCGCGCGCGGTGTGGCTCGTCGCGCTCGCGCTGGTCGACGCGGGCTTCGCGCCTTCGTCCCCCGATCGGGTGGTCGTGCGCGCGCGAGCGCTCGTCGAGCAGTACGTCGCCCTCACACGAACGTCCGTGCGTGGGGAGCAACCGCTACCCTCGCCGTCGGCGACGCCTGCGGCGCCCTCCTCGGCCAGCGACGAGCCGCACGGGTTCCCCGATCCCGCGGTGCACCACGATTCTCCTGCCGAGATGCCCGGCCGAGATCTGGAACTGCCTCGCATCGGGGTCGCTCCGACACCCGCCATCGACGGCGATGACGGGCACGCACCGTTCGAGCCGTCGCCCGTTCCGCCGATCGCGCGCGCTCCCGCTCGCACTCCGATCGATGCAGAAGGCCAGACCGCGGTCGGTGGCCTCTTGTTTTTGATCCGCCCGCTCACGCTGCTCGGGCTCCCGCGCTGGCTCGAGGGGCACCCCTGGGCGGCAGACTCCGCGTTTCCCGCGCGGCTGCTCGCCGGCATCGCGCGCGAGCACGGCGCCCCGGACGACGATCCGCTGCTCCGCGCGCTCACCGAGGCTCCCGCGACGGCCGACCCGGCGCTCGATCGCCCCCGCGTCCGGCGCGTGTGGGTGCGCCTGCTCGAGCGCTGGCTTCGTCGAAACACGCCGTTGACGCTGTCGGAAGTCGTCGTTCGCCCTGCGCGGCTCGCTTGCACGCGCACGCACATCGACGTCTGTTTTCACCTCCGCGACGCGCAGATCGAGGTGCGCCTCGCCGGGCTCGACGTCGATCCCGGCTGGGTCGTCTGGCTCGGCCGCGTGGTTCGTTTTCATTATCTCGAAGGAGATCGGGCCTGATGGCGGAACCCACGCCCCTCCGTCGCACGACGCGTCCACCCCTCGTCGCGTTGGCCACGGCTGCGCTGCTCGATCTCGCGCGACGAGCGGGCATCGACGGCCCCGAGGTCGTCGCGGTCGCCAATCGGCAACCCCCGATGGGCGACTGGTGGTGGCGCGTCGACGGTGTCACGCCAGCGCCGCCCGAAGACGCGCCCGTCGTCGCCCTGGCCAACTTGCTGGACCTCGGCGCGACCGAAGTGCTCACGCTCGCCCTGCTCGCGGCGCTCGAAGAAGATCCGCTCCTGGCGCGGCTCGTGACGGCGCTCCAGGCGCCGGCGAGCGGCTCACGGCCCATGGTCGGGCTCCTTTCGGCCGCGTTCGCAGCGGCAGCCGGCAGCACCGAAGACGCGTACACGGAGCTCGTCGAAGGCGCCGCGCTCGAGGCTTTCGCCATCGTGTTGCGCGGGGACGACCTCCCCATCGCCGAACGGCGAGCGGCGTTGCCGCCTGCCGTGTACGCCGCGTTGCGCGGCCGCACTACGGGGGTTCCCGGTGTCACGTTCGCCGGTGCACCGCGCGTGCCTCTCGCGGCTTCCACGCTCGCCGATGCGCGTCGCCAAGCCGCGGCGTTCACGGACGACGAGCGCGCGCTCGTCGTCCGCACGCCGTCGCTCGCGGAAGGACGCGCCGCGTGCGCCGCGATCGCCGAAGCCCTGGGCCGAACCGCGGCCTTCATCGGCACGGAGCCCGCCCTCGGCCTCGGCGTGTGGCTGGCGCTGTGCGGGATGGTGCCGGTGTTCGTTTACGAGCTCGGCCCCAACGAACGCCGCCGTTTGCCCCCGCTGCCCGGCTATCGCGGCCCCGTGCTGGCGCTCGCGGGGCTCGAAGGCACCATCGATGCCGACGGCGTCGCGATTCCGAGCTGGCGGCTGCGCGTGCCGAGCGCGAACGAGCGCACGGACTTGTGGCGGCTCGGCCTCTGTGACCCCGAGCTCGCGAGCGCTCTCGGGACCGAGCACCGCCACGGCGCGGGCCGCATCGCACAGCTCGCGCGCGCCGCCCGACGCGTTGCCCGCCTCGAAGGAGCGAGCCGTGTCGAACGGCGGCACGTGCGCGTCGCGTCCTGGACGAGCGAAGGAGTCGGCCTGCGCGGCCTGGCCGAGCCGTTGAGCGCCGAGGTTCCGGAGCACGCGCTCGTCACCAGCGCGACGCTGCGCCGCGATCTCGAGCTGCTCCTTTTGCGCTGTCGAGCGCGCGATGCTCAAGTGGACGAGCTCGGTGCAGCCGCGCGGGCGCGGCACCGGGCGGGCGTGCGCGCGCTGTTCGTCGGCCCCTCGGGGACCGGCAAGACCTTCGCGGCGAGCTGGCTCGCGAGTCGCCTCGCCGCGCCGCTCTATCGCGTCGATCTCGCCGCGGTGACCAGCAAGTACATCGGCGAGACCGAGAAGAACCTCGCCGAGCTCCTCGGGCAGGCGGAGCACGAAGAGATCATTCTGCTGTTCGACGAGGCCGACTCGATGTTCGGCAAGCGGACGGACGTGCGGGACGCGAACGATCGCTTCGCCAATGCCCAAACGAACTTCTTGCTCCAGCGGATCGAGTCGTTCGACGGCATCATCATCCTGACCGCGAACAGCCGCACGCGCATCGACGCGGCGTTCACGCGCCGGCTCGACGCGGTCATCGACTTCCCTCCGCCCGGCCCCGAAGAACGCCGTGCGCTGTGGCAGGCCCACCTCGGCGACCATCACGACCTCGATCCGGTCGCGTTCAATCGCCTCGCCGCCGTTTGCGACCTCGCCGGCGGCCACGTGAAGAACGCAGTGCTCTGCGGCCATTTGTTGGCCCGGCGCGCGGGACGCCGCATTCGCCTGCCCGATCTCGTCGCAGGGCTCGGCGTCGAGTACCGAAAGCTCGGACGCACGGTGCCCGCCGAGCTCGGCGAAGCCACGCCCATCGATTTCGAGGACGGCCCGTGAGATCCGCGACGCTCGTGCAGAAGGCCAAGGAGGCCCCGCGCGCGAGCGAGCCCCGCGTGCGCGAAACGAAGGACCGGATAAG
>QGUH01000653.1 GCA_003242355.1 Pseudomonadota bacterium | reverse complement strand
TCATAGATTGTAGGTACTTTATTTTTTTTTTTCAGCAGAAAGCGGAATAAGAGATTCAGGTCGGTCTCTGGGGCCCGGGGATGGGTATAAGAGACAGGCGCCAGTCGCCGCTGGTTCTCGGCGCCGGTCGCCGGCGGTCGTTGGCACCGTCGTCGCCGGTTCGTGGTGCCGACCGCCGCCGGTTCGTGGTGCCGACCGCCGCCGGTTCGCGGCACCGGTCGCCGCCGATTGCGTCCGCTCTCTGCATGTCCACGGACGCGAGTGGAGCCCCGTCGGCTGCGAGCGTACCGACGGTTTGCGGCCTGTGAGCGCCACTCCGTTTCCACCCACGTGCGCAAGTTTCCGCGCGTGGTTCCGCGTATGCGGCGATCCCTCGGACCCGTCACGAGCGCCATCCGAGCTTGCCCTGCGCGAGAAAATCGCATGTGTCGAGCGAATTCCTCTTGACAGGCTTTTGTGGGCCAGTGGCTCGGCGAGCGCGCATGTCCTGGAAACCGTGCTTCATTGGAGGCTATGCACCGCGCTGGCGCACCTTTTGGAGGCGAAAGGGCTCGCGCGCCGATCCGAGCATCGAAAGCGCGTTCATGCGGCACTTAGAAGGTCGCGAAACGCGGGTGTAGGGTCGACTCATGACACAGGGTGTTTGGGGCGACGATGCGATTGAGTGGGTTTTGGCGCACGGGGAGCTGGAGCGGCTCGCAAAGGAGCGCGCGGAGCTCGATGGGCGCGAGGGTGTGGCGTTGCTCCGTGCCTATCGCGCTGGGGTGCATCGACACCTCGGGTACGCCTCGTTCGCGCAGTACGTGGAGAATCTGTTCGGCTACAGCTTTCGAACCACCGACGACAAGCTCCGGACGGCGATGGCTCTCGAAGAGCTTCCGGAGCTCGGCAAGGCTCTGAACGAGGGCACGCTGTGCTGGTCCGCGGTGCGCGAGCTGGTGCGGGTGGCGACGCCTGCCACCGAGCACGAGTGGCTCGAGGTGGCGCGCGGCAAGACCGTGCGGCGGATCGAGCAGCTCGTCTCGGGGAAGGCGCCCGGAGACAAGCCTTCGGATCCTGGCCGCCCCGAGGTGCGTCGGCACGTCCTCCGATTCGACGTGAGCGCACAAACTTACGCGACGTTTCGAGAAGCTGCGGCTCTGCTTCGGCGCCGATGCTCCGAGCCGATGAACGACGACATGCTTCTTCTACACGTAGCGCGGGAGATTCTGGGGGGACCCTCCGATGCGGGTCGGTCGTCGTACCAGGTATCCGTCACCGTGTGCGAGCGCTGTCAGCGAGGCATCCAGCATGCCGCCGGCGCAGACGTGGAGCTTCCTCCGGAAGTCGTCGACATGATCCTGTGTGACGCACAAGTCATTGGATGCGTTCCCTCGAGGGATCTTGCAGCCGAAAACGACGACGACTCCGACCATTCGACCGTGCTCGACCATGAGCAACCAGCTGCCTCCGCCGTGCAGCGCGCCCACGTGGGAGAAGTGCACGCGCAGCCGGGAGCCGCGCACGCACAGCCGGAAGGGGCGCAGGCGCAGCCGGGAGCCGCGCACGCACAGGCGGAAAGGGCGCACGGGCAGCCGGGAGCCGCGCACGCACAGCCGGAAGGGGCGCAGGCGCAGCCGGGAGCCGCGCACGCACAGGCGGAAAGGGCGCACGGGCAGCCGGGAGCCGCGCACGCACAGCCGGAAGGGGCGCAGGCGCAGCCGGGAGCCGCGCACGCACAGGCGGAAAGGGCGCACGGGCAGCCGGGAGCCGCGCACGCACAGCCGGAAGCGACGCACGCACAGGCGGAAAGGGCGCACGGGCAGCCGGGAGCCGCGCACGCACAGGCGGAAAGGGCGCGGGAAGCGAGTGCCGGGAAGAGGCGATCCTCGAAATCGACGGCGCTGCCGAAGGCAACGCAAACCATCCCACCTGCAGTGCGCCGGTACGTCTCGCATCGCGATCGCAGGCGTTGCGTCGTGCCTGGTTGCACTTACGGAAAATTCGTCGATGTGCATCATTTGCGCCCACGCACCGAACGAGGAACACACGAACCGGACAACCTCGTCACTTTGTGCGCCGCCCACCACGCGGCGCTGCACGACGGTCGGCTTTCCATCGAAGGGAGTCCTTCGACGAAGCTTCGATTTCTCCGCACGGACACAAGCCGTTACACCGATCCGCCCTCGGCGCGTGCAGTGGCGGTGTGTCAGCAAGTGTTTGGGGCGCTGCGGCGACTCGGGTTCTCCGAGCGAGAGTCGAAAAGCGCCGTTGCGCGCGCAGTCGGAACCGTCGGGACGGCGAGCGCGGCAACGTTGCTCCGCGCGGCGCTCGAGGTGTTGACCCCACAGTTCGGTCGAAGACGGTCTTCGTGTTCGATTCGAGCCGATTCGGCCCCGCAGGCTCGTGCCGAGCCTTGCTGAAACGTGCGGACCGTGTTGGCGGCACGCCGAGAAGGCCACGCTTGGTCACCGGTTCACCCGCACGGGCCGGCCGAGCTCGTGCTTGGTGGGAGCGAGGTCGCCGCGCGCCGGGAAGAGACGACGCTTGCTCACCGATTCAGCCGCACGGGCCGGCCGAGTTTTCGACCGAGAACGGCTTCGACGACGGACCAGAGCTCTTCGCCGGTTTTCGTGGCTATCCAGCGGCTACCGTCGTAATCGAAGTGCCACGCCGAGCGCTCGGCGGCCATCCAGATTTGCCGCGCGGCGCGGTGGGAGTTGATGACGTAGCGCGTTCCGTCGGAGAACTCGATGGTCAGGATGTCGCTCGCGAGCTCGGCCTCGAGCGCATCGTCTTCGAGGGCGTCGAGCGCGGCCACCAACCGAGAGAGCTCGGGCAGCGCGCGTTCGTCGTACTCGCGTTCGGAGAGAGGCATGGTCGGGTTGTACCGCGCAGCATCGCGGCGCCAAGCACTCTCGACGACGAAGGGCGAACGGGCGAGGGCGAATGCTCGGGAACGCCGATCGGTTCGACCGATCGGCGTTCTCGCCTCGTTTCGTAGGGGCAGCACGCGCCGTCCCTCCCCGCCGAAGCGCATTCGGCGGGGCCCCTCCCCACGCGGGCACTCCGTCCGGCGCTGTTTCGTTCGTAACCGTTCGTCGCTCTCAGGACGAAGGCGCCGAATCGAGCTTACTGGGCCGCCGGAATGCACGCCCCGGCTTGGCAGCGGTTGCCCTGGACGCAGTCCACGTCCGTTTGGCACGGCCAGGCGCACTTGTTGAAAGCGGTGTTGCACCGATGGGTGAGGCACTGAGCGTCGCTCGAGCACGCGAAAGCCATCGGCGAGGGCTGGGCCATCTGCCCCGCCGCTGGCGCCTCTGGCGCCGGCGCGGCCTGGGGAACGGGAGCCGGCGTCGGCGGGGGCACCGGGGCTTGCGCCTGACCGTAGGGTTGCGCGGGGGGAGAGGGCTGCTGTTCCTTATAAAAACTTGACGTGGCCGACAAAAAGAAGAGGTGAATTATACAGATCCAGCCGAT
>QGUH01000652.1 GCA_003242355.1 Pseudomonadota bacterium | reverse complement strand
TGGGGCGCCATACGAAAGACCTGGCGTCCGGGAGAGCGCCGGGACTACTACGAGGCGGAAACCGGCATCGGCCGTCTCGTTCAGCGCGTTCTGCGCGAGCGGGAGCTCGTGCTGGTCCAGACGTTCGCGGAGACGCTCGAGTCGGCCGAACGGCGACTCGGCCAATCCGCGGCTCGAGACCCCACGCTCGACTTCAAGCGCGCTCGGCTGCAAAGGCTCCAGGCTCTCGCCAAGCTCGGCGAGTCGTTGCTCTCGGCGCTGGTTTCTGGAGAAACCGTCGACCCCGCGCCGCTGCTACAAGTCGCTGACCATCGATGACGACCACCGCTCGCACTCCCACCGACTCACTGCCGCGCGAGGGCTCGGGAGCGATGTTCGACGCGATCGCCGCCCGCTACGATCTCGTAAACCGGCTGATCTCGCTCGGCATCGACCAGAGCTGGCGGCGCGCCACGTCCCGTGCGCTCGCGCTCCCCGAGAACGCGCGGGTGCTGGACATCGCGACCGGCACGGCCGATCTCGCGATTCGGATCGCAGAGGACGCGCCGAGCGCGCACGTGGTCGGTCTCGATCCCTCCGAGCGCATGCTCGCGGTGGGCCGCGCCAAGATCGAACGCGCCGGGCTCTCCGCGCGCATCGAGCTCTGCACGGGCGACGCCCAAGCGCTGCCCATGGCGGACGACAGCTTCGACGGGACCTGCATCGCGTTCGGCATTCGAAACGTGCCGGATCGGGCGAAGGCGCTCGCCGAGATGGCACGCGTCACGCGGCCCGGCGGGCGCATCGCGATCCTCGAGCTCTCCGAGCCGCGCGGCACCCTGATCGGCTCGCTGGCGCGCTTCCACGTGCACACGGTCGTGCCGTGGATCGGCTCGCTGCTTTCCGGGGCGCGCGAATATCGGTACTTGCAGCGCTCGATCGCGGCGTTTCCGCCCGCGGAGGAGTTCGCGGAGCTGATGCGCGCCTCGGGCGTGACGCCGCTCGAAGTGCGCCCGCTCACGTTCGGTGTGTGTCACCTGTACGTGGGGACCCCCGCTCGGGCATGAGCCGAAGGTGCGCATGAGCTCTCCGGCGTTCCCTTCGAACGCGAGCGCTTCGACGCCCCTCGAGCGCGCCGAGGCGTTGCTCGCCACCCGCGAGCGGCGCGCACACGCCGAGCTCCACGCGTTCGCGCTGCCGGCGCCGGTCGGCCCCGGCGCACGCCTGCTCGCGCTCGCACCGGACGGCGCTTCGAGCTTCTTCGCGACGACCACGAGGGAGCTCGTGGGCTTGGAGGCGGCAACGACGCTCACCGCCACCGGCGTCGAGCGCTTCGCGGCGATTCGCACGCGCGCCACTGCGCTCTTCTCGCAGCTGTCCGATCCCGAAGGCGCCGTGCGCCTGTTCGGCGGGTTCGCCTTCCAACCCGGTCGCGCCGCCGAGGACCCGTGGCGCGCCTTCGGAGAAGCGCGCTTCGTGCTGCCGCGCCTCACCTACGAGCGACGCGGCGACGGCGCGCGGTTCGTGCTCGTGCTCTCGAGTCGCGAGCTGGAGGACCGCGGGGCACGGAACGAGGCGCTGCGCCTGCTCGAACGCGCCCATGCGGCGCTCGGCAACGAGATCCCAGCGACCGCCGCGCTCGACCGTTCCGTCACGCTCCGCGAGCGGCCCGAAAGCGACTGGCACGCGCAGGTGCGCGCCATTCTCGACGGAATCGCGCGCGGCGAGATCGAAAAGATCGTGCTCGCTCGCCGCGTGGACGCCCTGCTGCCCGATCGCCCCGATCTGCCGGGCTTGCTCGAACGCCTGCGGGAGCTCGCGCCGGAGTGCGTCCGCTTCGCGCTGGGCGTCGGCTCGGCGGTGTTCCTCGGCGCGACGCCGGAGCGCCTCGTCACGAAGGCGGGCGACCGGTTCGAAACCGAAGCCGTCGCGGGCTCGTTTCCCACCGGCGGCGACGCGCCACTCCGGCTGCTCGAGAGCGCGAAGGATCGCTTCGAGCAAGCGATCGTGCTCCGCCAGATCCTCGACGGGCTCGGGCCGCTCGCGCTCTCGCTCGAGGCGGCTTCGACGCCCGAGCTCCACGTGCTGCGGCACGTCGCGCATCTGCGGACGCGCGTGCGCGGCGTGTTGCGCAACGACCAGCACGTTCTCGACCTGGTCGAGCGGCTGCACCCGACGCCGGCCGTCGCGGGCGCGCCGACTGCCCGCGCGCTCGCGTGGATTGCCGAGCACGAGCCCGACGAACGCGGTTGGTACGCCGGGCCCGTCGGCTTCTTCGATGCGCGCGGGGACGGCGAGTTCGTGGTCGCCTTGCGTTCGGGCGTGCTCGTCGATCGCACGCTCTCGCTCTACGCGGGTTGCGGCATCGTGGCCGGCTCGGAACCGGAGAGCGAGCTCGTGGAGACGCGCTGGAAGCTGGCGGCGCTGCTCGGCGCGCTCGGAGTCTCGGCGTGACGGAGAACCTGCTCGGCGAGTGGGCGCGTCTCCTCCTCGGTAGCCTGGCGAAGGCGGGCGTCGAGGACGTGGTGGTGAGCCCGGGCTCGCGCTCGACGCCGTTCGTTTGGGCGGCGCTGTCCACGCCGGGGCTGCGGTGCCACTCCATCGTCGACGAGCGCAGCGCCGGTTTCTTCGCGCTCGGACAAGCGCGTGTGAGCGGGCGCCCGAGCGTCGTGCTCTCGACTTCGGGCAGCGCCGCGGCGAACTATTTTCCCGCCGTGGTCGAGGCGGCGTACGGGTTCACCCCGCTCGTCGTGCTCACGGCGGACAGGCCCCTCGAGCTGCAAGAAGCCGGGGGCCTGCAGTGCATGGACCAGGTCAAGCTCTACGGCGGGATGGTGCGGCGCTTCTTCGACCTCGGGCATCCGGAGGGGACGCCGGCAGCGCTCGACGGGCTCGAGCGGCGCGTCGCGCAGGCCGTGAGTGAAGCAATCGCGCCCACACCCGGGCCGGTTCACTTGAACGTGCGCGCGCGCAAACCCCTCGAGCCTGCGCCGCCGACCACGGTCGAGGGAGAAGCGCTCGCCCGCGCCGTCGACGAGCGCCTCGCTCGGGAGCCCGTGCGGATTTTCGAGCGGCCCGGAGCGCCGAGCGCGGAGGCCGTCGCCGAGGTGGCGCGCTCGTGTGCGCGCACCGGGCGCGGGCTCGTCGTGTGCGGCCCGATCGCCGCGGCGCGCGCCAGCGACGTCGTGGCCGTGTTCGATCTCGCGCGCGCTCTCGGTTTCCCGCTGTACGTCGAGGCCACGAGCCAGGCACGCTTCGCGCTGCCGCGCGAGCGGGACGGCCTCACCGTGATCGGCAACGGCGACACGCTGTTCGCCTCGCCGCTCCTCGAGCGCGCGCCCCCCGAGCTCGTGCTCCTCTTGGGGCATCCGCCGACGTCGTCTGCGTGCGCGCGCTGGCTCGCTGCCACGAGCGCAGAGCGCGTGCCCGCCGGGAACGAAGAAATCCCCAAACCCTCCAATGGAGCCGGGTCGGCGGGCATGCCGAGACCCCCCCGTT
>QGUH01000651.1 GCA_003242355.1 Pseudomonadota bacterium | reverse complement strand
GCGCGGAGCGGCACGTCCGGCAGCGCCGCGCCGGTGAACACGGTCTCCACCGTGTTCGACTCGACCGGGAGCGAGCCGGGACGCAGCCGTTCCCAGCGCGGGAGCACGATTTCTTCGAGCGCCGCGACGTCGGGCACGGTGACCGTGGCCGAGCCGCCCTCCACGTCTTCGAGGAGCGCGACGCCCGCGGCGTTCGTCGTGACCTCGTGCGGAGCGCCGTTCACCGTGATCTCCACCGGAAGGCCGGGAATGGCCTGCCCGATTTCGTCGACGAACCGCACTTCGAAGAAGGTCGTCTCCCGCTGCCGATCGGGGCGCGGCGGCGGCGGAAGGTCGATGTCGAGCAGATCGTCGTGAAGCTTGAAGAACGGCGTAGGCTCGGGCTCGACGCGCAGCCGCCCGAGATCGATCTCCCGTTCGAGCTCCGCGGCCAGCTGCCGCAGGAACGTCCCATCGACGCGCTCGAGCTCGAACGGCACGAGGCGCGCGGCCGCGTCGAGCTTCGCGGTCGCCGCGAGCTGCCAGGCGACCTCGAGCACGGTCGGGTCCCGCACCTCGATTCCGGAGCGCAGCGCGAGCGCCGCGGCGCGCGCCGCCTGCTCTTGCTCCGCGGTCAGCTCCTCGGGTTCCGTAGACGCACGGATCCGCAGCACCGCGTAAGGTGTCGGCAGCCGAACGACCTCACCCGCAACCATGGAACCTCACCAGCAGGGGGCATCCTCGCACTCCTTGCCGAAGGCAGCAACCCCATCAGCCGCACGGCCGAGAGGTTCGTCGCTTTTCCGTCGATCGACGCCCGAGCGCCGCTCGTGAGCGGCGCGTCGGGCGTGCGCCCCCCTCTCGTGCGTGAAGAGACCGCGGAAGCGGTGCTCGGCCTCCGCGCGGCCTCTTCACGCGTCGCAAGACTGCGTCAATCGAGCTCGGCGACGCTCGGCCAGCCCGACTCCCAGTCGATGCGGCGAATGCCGAGCCGGAAGTCGCCGTTCGCGTTGGCGTCGTACCAGTGGTACACGAGGTAGTCCTCGAACACGGACTGGCCGCCCGGGCCGAACATGTTGTCGCGCTCGGAGAGGATCACCGTGCCGCCGCCGTGCTGCAGCGGCGTGCCGAGCCGATCGAAGAACGGGCCCGTCGCGTTGCGCGAGCGCCCGACCGCGATCTTGTACGTGCTGCCCGTGCCGCGGCAGCAGAAGTCGAGGGAGACGAACAAGTAGTACCAGCCCTTGCGCTCGACGATGTACGGCGCCTCGATCGCGTTCGGCGGCACGAACCGATCGGCGAGCCGCAGCGGCTCTCCGGGGTTCGCGACGACCTTGCCCGACGGCCACTCGAGCTGCACCATGCGAATACCGCTCCAGAACGAGCCGAACGCGAGCCACGGAGTGCCCGTCGAATCCTCGACGACGGCCGGATCGATCGCATTGAAGTCGTTGGCCGGCGTCGACTCGAACACCAATCCCTGATCGACCCATTCGTACTGCGGGCTCTTCGGATCGAGCGTCTTGTTCGTCGCGAGACCGATCACCGACCGATTCGAGCCGAACGTCGATCCGGAATAGTACAGATAGTACGTGCCTCGGTGCTCGTAGATCTCCGGCGCCCACAGGTTTTCGACGCCCGGAACCTTCTCACGCACCCACGCCGGAATCGCGTTGAAAACGGTTCCAGCAAAGGACCACTGGCGCAGGTTCGGCGAACGGCGAATCTGAATCGTGCCGCCGTTGACCGCGGGATCTCCCGTCGAGAACACGTAATAGTCCCCCTTCTTACCGTGTCGTGTCAGCGACGGATCGTGCGTGCGCAAGTCGCCTTCGAGCTCGAGCGACTCGTCGCAATCCGGGGCCTTGTGTTTGCCCCCGTGTTTGTCCTCGTCCTTGTGCTTATCCCCGTGTTTGTCCTTGTTCTTGTTCTTGTCCCCGTGTTTGTCCTTGTCCTTGTGCTTGTCCCCGTGTTTGTCCTTGTGTTTGTAGGCCTGCTCCAACGCCCCTGTGGACTCCGCCGTCGCCTCCAGTTCGAGGCCGGAGTCGGGCAATGCGCCGCATGCCGCGAGCAGCAACGACAGCACCACGCCCGCACCGGAATGAATTGAACGCGCCATGCTCACCTCCTTGTGCTCTGGCGACGAAAAGCCGCCATGTGAGACAAACACGGCATTTTTCGGCGCGGCCGCGCCGCTTGTCAATCATCGGGGTGAAAGTCACACCCGAATCGGCCTTGGGAACCGGTCCCGGATGACCCGTAGGTAAGAGTTCGAGCGCGCTTACGGCCCTCGGGACTTCAGCCAGACGATCCTCACGGCAGAACGACTCCCGCCTACGGCCCCACGGAACCGCTCATTCGCCTATGGCCCGGCCGATTTCGGCCAGCCGCTTTCGTCCCAGGCGAGCTCGGCGATGCGGAGCGTGGCACGGCCGCCCCTCTGGGAGTCGTACGCGTGGTACACATTGTAGGCGTCCTGCCCCACGAACAGGACCGCGTTGTGCCCGGGCCCCCGCCAACGCGCGTTGCCCTCCAGAACGAGCGTTCCGCCGCCCTGGGTGAGCGGGACGCCGTTGTGGTCCACGTACGGTCCGCGCACGTCCTCCGAGCGCCCGACCATGATGCGGTAGGTGCTGTTCGAGCCGCGGCAACAGTAGTCGAACGAAACGAACAGGTAATAGTAGCTGCAGCGCCGGACGATGAAGGGGGCCTCGATCGCGCGCCCGTTCACGCTGCGCTCGGCAAGCGAGTGGAGCACGCCGTTCGCCCGCGCGCCGGACGCGTCGAGCTCGATCATCTTGATGCCGCTCCAGAAGCTGCCGAACGCGAGAAACGCGTTGCCGTCCTCGTCGAAAATCAGGTTGGGGTCGATCGCGTTCCAGTCGTCGGTCCCCGGAGTCTCGTTCGAGCAGATCACGGGGCCGTGATCCGTCCACTGCCCGCCGTCGAGCGCCGTGCGCGTCGCGTGTCCGATGCACGAGCGATTGCTGCCGAAGGTCGAAGCGGAATAGTAAAGGTGGTACTTGCCGCCGAAATACGAAATATCCGGCGCCCACAGGTTCGTGACTCCGGCGACCTTCTCCGCAATCCAGCTCGGGTTACTGGAGAAGACGACTCCGGCGTCCTCCCATTCGCGGAGATCCGTCGAGGTTTTCACGGAAATCCCGAAGCCGGTGTGGAACATGTAATAAACACCGTCCGCCTCGATCACGACCGGATCGTGCACGTCGATGTCGCCGCTCACGGGGACGAGCTCGAGCGGATCGTCGGGATCGAGCGGCGCGAGCTCGCAATCGAGGTCGACACCCGGCTCGCTACCGCCGGTGCCGGTCTCCGCGCCGCTGCCGCCCGCGCCGCCGGCTTCGTCGCCCACGCCGCCAACGCCGCCGTCGGCGACGTCTCCGCCCGTTCCGCTTCCCGAGGCGCCGCCCTCGCCGGGCTCGTCGCCCGCAGAGCCGCCGCTCCCACCGTTCACGTTTTCCGCGGTTCCCCCGTCGCCCGAAT
>QGUH01000650.1 GCA_003242355.1 Pseudomonadota bacterium | reverse complement strand
AAATTTTTGTTTCAGGGCGGGCCAACGGCGCCTCCGGGTCGGGTGCCGAAGCGCGGCTTCCGGGTTCCGTTCGCCGTTGAGACGGTACCGATCAACGTCGGTGTCCTCGACGCTTTCCCCGCGAACAGCGTCGTCGACGAGGCCGCCCTGCGACGAGCGCGGCTCGTTCAAGGGCAAGACGTGCGCATCAAGATCCTCGGCGATGGCGAGCTGACCAAGCCGCTGACGGTGCACGCGCACGGCTTCAGCCGCACTGCCCTCGAGAAGATCGAGAAGGCGGGCGGCAAAGCCATCCCTCTGTCCGGCGAGCCTGCCACGACCGAGGGAAGCTGACCCCGGGGGCTCCGGGCAGGCGGGCGTTTCATGGCCGTTTTCCAGGGCTTCTCGAACATCGGCAAGATCCCGGAGCTGCGTCGCCGCATCGTTTTCACGCTGTGCGTCATCGCGATCTACCGCGTGGGCGTGTTCATCACGACCCCCGGGGTGGATCGCGCCGTGATGCGCAACATCGTGAAGAGCGAGGGTGGGCTACTCGGCTTCTTCAACTTGTTCTCGGGCGGTGCCCTCGAGAACCTGTCGATCTTTGCCCTGGGCATCATGCCGTACATCTCGGCCAGCATCATCATGCAGCTGCTCGGCCTGGTGTCGAAGCAGGTGGAAGAGCTCAGGAAGGAGGGGGAGACGGGCCGGCGGCGCCTCGAGCAGTACACGCGCTACGGCACGATCGTCCTCAGCGTCTTCCAGGGCTTCGCCGTCGCGATGATGCTCGAGGGGATGAACAACTCCGACATGGGCGGGGGTCGCTTCGGCGACGTGGTCGCGGATCCGGGATGGAGTTTCCGCCTGCTCACGATCATCACGCTCACCACTGGCACCGCGCTGCTCATGTGGCTCGGCGAGCAGGCGACGGAGCGGGGGATCGGCAACGGCATTTCCATCATCATCTTCGCCAGCATCGTGAGCGGCATCCCGAGCGCGCTCACGACTTACTGGGCCGGTACGGGCGGTGACATCCAGCCGCTCACGGTGACGCTGCTCCTCGCGGTGCTCGTGATCAGCATCGCGACCGTGGTGTTCTTCGAGCGCGCCCACCGGCGCATTCCGATTCAGTACTCACGCCGGCAAGTCGGGCGGCACGTCTACGGGGCGCAGCGCGCCCACCTGCCGCTCAAGGTGAACATGGCCAGCATGATTCCGGCCATCTTCGCCTCGAGCTTGCTCATGTTCCCGGCCACGCTCGCCAGCTTCAACATCCCGGGGATGGAGACGCTGAGCGCGGTGTTGAGCCGCGGTGACTGGGTGTTCCAGACGCTGTTCGCGGCGCTCTGCATCTTCTTCTCGTTCTTCTACACCGGCGTCACGTTCCAGCCGGTCGACGTCGCGGAGAACCTGAAGAAGCAGCAAGCCAACATCCCGGGGATTCGCCCGGGCAAGCAGACCGCCGAGTACATCGATCGGGTCCTCACGCGACTCACCGTCGCGGGCTCGATCTACGTCGCCACGATTTGCGTGGTGCCCTCCGTGATCGCGATGAGCTTCCGCGTTCCCTTCCAGTTCGGGGGAACCAGCTTGATGATCGTCGTGGGCGTCGCGCTCGAAACGGTCAACCAAATCGAGGCGCACCTCATCAGCCGCAGTTACGAAGGGCTGACGGGGCCGGCGACCACGCGCCTCAGCGGTCGGAGGCCAGCATGAGGATCGTGTTGCTCGGTGCTCCCGCGAGCGGGAAGGGGACTCAGGCGAACGAGCTGTGCCGCACGTTCGGCGTTCCCAAGATTTCGACGGGCGACATGTTGCGCGCCGCCCTCGCCGCGGGCACGCCCCTCGGCAAGGAAGCGGAGCGTTACATGAACGCCGGCCAGCTCGTCCCCGACTCCGTGGTAATCGGCCTGGTCGAGGAGCGGACGGCGGAGCCCGACGCCGCCTCGGGATTCATCCTGGACGGGTTTCCGAGGACGGTGCCGCAGGCCCAAGCCCTGGGAGACCTGCTCGTCCGCAAGGGGACTCCGCTCGACGCGGTGATCCAAATCGACGTCCCCCGTGAGCTCCTGATGGAGCGGGCCACCCTCCGCCGGACCGACAAACGGACTGGACAGATCTACCACCTGAAGTATAACCCTCCGCCCCCAGGCGCCGAGCTCGAACACCGGGCCGACGACCAGGAGGAGACGGTCAAAAAGCGTCTCGACCAGTACGACGCGATGACGGCCGCCTTGCTCCCCTACTACCAGAAGCTCGGGCTGCTCAAACGAGTGGATGGTGTCGGGGAGCCCAGCGAGGTCACTCGCCGTATCTTGGCCGCCCTCGGGCGGCAGTAGATCGAGTTTTCGGGAGAGGACAGGACGAAAGACGAAACGAGCGCAGGTGTCATCGAGGAAGTGTTGCCGAACGCGCTGTTCCGTGTGCGGCTCGCGACGGGCCGCGTGGTGAGCGCGGGCGCTTCACAGACTCTCCGGCACGCAATCGTGAGGCTCCTTCCGGGGGCCAAGGTGATGGTGGAGCTCTCCCGCCACGACCCGAACCGCGGAAAAATCGTCAAGAAGCTTTGAGGCAGGACCCATGAAGGTGCGACCCAGTGTCAAGAAGATCTGCGACAAGTGCAAGGTAGTGCGCCGAAAGGGCGTCCTGCGCGTGATCTGCAACAACCCGCGCCACAAGCAGCGCCAGGGCTGAGCTCGAAGGAAACCGATGGCACGCATTGCTGGAGTCGATCTCCCCCGTCGCAAACACGTCGTTTACGCCCTTCCGTACATCTACGGGATCGGCTTTGCCACGGCGAAGCGCCTGTGCGCGCTCGCGAACGTGCCGGAAAACAAGCGCGTCGAGGAGCTCTCCGAGGCCGAGGTGAAGGCCATTCGCGACGCGATCGAAGCGAACGTGAAGGTGGAGGGCGACGCGCGCCGCGAGGTTCAGGCGAACATCAAGCGGCTCATGGATCTCGGCTGCTACCGCGGCCTGCGTCACAGGAAGGGCCTGCCCGTGCACGGGCAGCGCACGCGGACCAACGCGCGCACGCGCAAGGGCCCGCGCAAGAATCTCGGAAGGCGCGCCTGATGGCTCGCCCGCGTCGCTCGCTGGCTCAACGCAACGGGTAAACGGAAGAAGACATGGCAAGCTCCAAGGCGCGTCCGGCGAAGAAGGCCGCCAAGAAGAACATCTACTCGGGCATCGCCCACATCAAGTCGACCTTCAACAACACGATCGTGACCATCACGGACGTGAACGGCGCCGCCATTTCGTGGGCGAGCGCCGGGTCGCGTGGCTTCAAGGGCTCGCGCAAGTCGACCCCGTTCGCGGCACAGCTCGCCGCGGAAGAGGCGGGGGGGCGGGCGAGGGGAGACCGAGTTCAGTTCGTCGCCCCGTTCGTCTAAGGGGCCCGCGCCCGCCGCGCGGACGCGCCCGGGGGGGCGCCGCACGGCGGGGTCCCGCGGCCGTTGTGTCCCGGCGGGGCGCCCCCGCCGCACAACCACGTGGGGCGCTCCCC
>QGUH01000649.1 GCA_003242355.1 Pseudomonadota bacterium | reverse complement strand
ACGATTCAGTTCGGCGCCGAGGTCAAGCTCACGGTCGACCTCGAGGTGATGTCGATCGAGGGGGTCATCGGATTCGACGCCCTGATCTACTACGAGCCCCGATTCAGCTTCGAGGCGCACTACGGAGCCAGTTTGACCGTCAAGGTGCTCGGCGAGACGCTGCTCGGCGTGGGGGTTCACGGAATGCTTTCCGGCCCTGGGCTGTGGCGTTGCGGGGGCAAAGCCCATTTCAAGCTGCTGCTCCTGGAATTCAACCCCACCTTCGACGAGCAGTGGGGAGAGCTGCCGGAGCGCACCGACGCGAGCACGTCCGTGCGCGAGCTCCTGGCGCGCGATTTCTCCAACCCCGACAACTGGAGCGCCGTGCTGCCGCTCGGCACCGATGGCCTGGTGACGCTCGGCACCGAACCGGAGTCGAGCGCGACGTTGGCGCACCCGCTGGCGTTGCTGCGGGTGGCGCAGAAGACGGCGCCACTGAATCTCGAGCTCGAGAAGTTCGGGGAGACGCGCATCGACGGGCCGCGACGTTTCGACCTCCAGCAGATGACCCTCGCGGGCAAACCGGTGCCGACGACCGTCGTCAAGGAGCCGCTCGCGCGGGCCGCGTATTTCGAGCTCTCGGAAGAGCAACGGCTCACCGAACGGTGCATCGAGAGCTTCGACGTGGGCGCCGTATCCGGCGCGGGAGGCTACGTCGTGCCCACGGTGGGCGCCGATGCCGACGTTTCCTATTCGACCCATTATCTGACGCGCACGGAGCCCGATGCCGAGTTCGCGCTCGCGCTGGCAGACGTGCTCGGGGCGCTCTCACGCAGCATGCTGCAGCAGATGGCGAAGGCGGGCGCCACCGGGCGGAGCGTGCTTCGGGAAAAGGAGCGGTTGCGGCCCGCCCAAAAGCGCAAGCTCGAGCTCACGGAGCCCGCGTTCGCGGCGCTGGACGTCCGCACGCTAGCGCGCATCCAGCTCGGGCCGGAGGTGGTGACGAACGAAACCCGCGCTCGGCAGAAGCTACGTGGGCGGAAGTACTCCGTGCTGGTGGAGGAGTCGGAGCTCGAGGAGCAGTCGTGATGGACAGGGGCCGCTATCGTTTCCTGCCGTGGGTTCGCCGGGGTCTCGTCGCGGCGACTGCGCCGGACTCGGGGGGCGCATTGCCGGCGCGGGCTCGCATCGAGGCCGGAATCACCGTCACCAACGTGGGAACGCACCACGTGAACCTGGCGCTGTACGGGCCGGGCGACGTCCTCGGCATCGACCCGCGGCTGATCGTCCGCTGCTCGCCGACCGCGGGCACCACCGACGCGGAGCCGAATTACTTTCCGACCATCGATTTCGATCCACCGGATTTTCCGTGGTTGTTCACGCCGGCGAGCGCCGACGGCAACGATCGTCTCCGCCCGTGGCTGGTGCTCGTCGTCGTCGATCGAGCCCGGGTTGCGCCGCCGAAGGCGAACCGGTTGCGCCCGCTGCCCACGATCCGCCTCGAGGCCGACGTCGCCGCAGAGGAGCTGCCCGATTTGTCCGAGTCGTGGGCGTGGGCGCACACCCAAGTGCTGGTCGGCACGGAGTCGCCCGAGGCGATCGGCGACACGCTGGAGCGAGAGCCCGAGCTGCGCGTGTCGCGGTTGATGTGTCTGCGGCGGCTCGCGCCGAATCGCAACTACGTTGCTTGCCTCGTTCCAGCGTTCGATGCGGGCGTCGTTCGCGGGCTCGGCGGACGGCCCGACCCGAGCAAACCCCTCGGACCCGCCTGGTCGAATCCGCCAGGGCCCGTCGAGCTCCCCGTCTACTTCCATTGGGAGTTCGCGACGGGGCCGCTCGGCGACTTCGAGTCCCTCGCGCGTCGCCTGAAGCCGATGCCGGCCACCGGCAGGGTCGGAGGAGCGTCCCTGTACGTCGGAGACGCCGATCCTCGGTTGCCCGTTCTCGATCCGAGCGATCCCGGTGCGACGGTGCAACTCGATGGCGCGCTCCGAAGTCCCGAGCGCAACGCGACCTCGCTCGCGGACGTGCCGGCGCCCGTGCGCGAGGGACTAAAACGGGTTCTGAGTCCGGCGAAGGACGCGTCGACGGGTGAAGGCGCGCGAAGCCCGACTCCCGCGTTGACGCCGCCGCTGTACGGCGCCTGGCACGCACGTCACCACGGAATCTCGGCCGCCGCTCCCACGTGGATGCGCGAGCTGAATCTCGATCCGCGCGCCCGCGCCGCTGCCGGGCTCGGCACCGAAATCGTGCGCCGCAACCAGGAAAGCTTCATGCAGCAGGCCTGGGAGCAGGTGGGCGAAGTCCTCAAGGCGAACGAACGGCTGAGTTTTGCGCGACTGAGCCTCGAGGCGGCGGCGCGGGTGTTCGAGCGGCGTTTGCGGCCGCTGCCCGCCGACCAGCTGCTGACGCTCACCGCTCCGACGCACGGCAGAATCCGCGGCTTGGCCGGGAGTCTGTGGGCCCAGATTCGCGCGAGCAGCGTGCCCAATGCATTCGCCGATCCGGCGCTCCGTCGCCTGACCAGCCCACGCCACCCCGTGATCAAGGCGACGGTGCGGCGGCTCGCCGCGCAGGGGCGGTTGAGCGGCGCTTTCGCGACGCAACGGCGCTCCGCGCTCCTCTCGGACTTTGCCGTCGGCAAGCGAGCCGTCGATCCGACTTCGTTCTTGCCGGATGGGCTCGTTGCCTCGAAAACGCTCGATTCCGCCATCCGCGGCCGTGGCCTCGATTTGCGGGCGCGCGGCTCGTCGGTGACCATCCCGGAAGCTCGCGTCGCGGAGTATCGGAACACCGCGGACCCTCTGCGGTCTCGCGACTTCCAGAAGCATCCAATCAAGCTCGTGCTTCGTGCGGATCTGCGCACTACCGGTCTTCTGGCGCGCGTTCACGTGGAGCACCTGGCGGAGCTCGCGGTGAGCGCCGCGCGCCCGCTCGACCTGTTCGGGGGCATCCGCTCCTTGCTGACGACCGCCGCAGCCAACCCGAAGGCGCAGAGCCTCTCGGTCACGCAGGGACAGAGCGCGTTGACGGTGAAGGCCGTGGTCGCGCAGAGCTCCGAGTTGACGATCCGCCCGGAAGTTCTCTCGAACCTCTCCATCCTCGGGCGGAATCTCGTCTCCGGAGCCCTCTTCGAACGCATCCAGCTCGGAACGCTCACGCTCCCCGTGGAGACCCAAAAGGTGCTCGCGCAGAAAGCGCTCCAGCCCCTCCCTGCGGTCGTGCCCACGATGACGCAGGTGCCGCCGCTGATGCAGGTCGCTCCCACCGTCGTGGCGACCCCCTCGATCGAGCTGCCCAAGCCAGACGCGACGTCGGCCGCGCTCGACCGCTATCAAGCGGAGTTTCAACGGCTGATCACGGGAGGGCAAATCGGGGTGCCGATCCCCGCCGACACCTTCGTCGCTCTCGACGTCGCGACGGCGGCTCGCTCCGTGCTCGAGCGCCTCGACCCGGCGCGAACGGCGCTCGCGCGCGTGCGGCACCTCGTGAAAATCGGCGACCGATCGTT
>QGUH01000648.1 GCA_003242355.1 Pseudomonadota bacterium | reverse complement strand
CTCGTGTTTGCGGGGGGCCAGCGTGCCGCGCCGTGCACGCGCCCCGCGGTGGTGCGGACGGGCCCCGCCCGGTTCGGTCGCTCCCCGCGCTCGCGCTCGCCGGCGGCGAGCGCGCGCCGCCGCGCGAGCATCACGCGGCGGCGCCGATGAGCTTTTCGACGGTGCGCACGAGCTGATCCAGGTTCACGGGTTTGATCATCCATCCGCGCGCGCCGGCTTTCTTGGCGCGCTCGATGATGGCCGGCTCGACCTCCGTCGTCAGCATCAGTACGAGCAGACCGCGCTTCTTCGGGTCGAGGCGCTCGAGCAGCTCGATGCCGTTCAGGCGCGGCATGTTCACGTCCAGAATGACGAGCGAGAACTTCCGCTCGTCGATGCGTTCGAGCGCCTCGAGCCCGTCCACCGCTTCGACGACGTCGAAGCCAACGCGCGCCAAGGCGCCACCGACCTGCTTTCGGATCGTCTCCGAATCATCGACGACCAGCACCGACTTACGCTCCACGCATCCTCCGACTTTTGCCTAGAACAGAATGATATCACCCTCGCTCGGAAGCGTAGTCGCACCCGAGTAGACGAAGACCGAGTAATCGACTTGCCCGGAGAGCGCGACGAGCACCTCGCCCCGCAGGGTCCGGAACGCATAGACGGCCAAAAAGCCGCGCGCGCGCATCTGCTCGAACGCCTCGGGGGTCATCACCGCCGGCAAGCCCGCCTTCAGAGTGACCTGAAACTGCAGGAGGCGACCTTTGATCCGCCCGAGCAGTTGGTTCACGTTCTCGCGCACCCAGTCGCGCCCGGTGTGCGGGCGTGTGGGATCTTGTTTGACCAACGCGAACACCGACTGGGGAACGGCGAGCGCCAGGGTGCCGTTCAACCCCCGTCCATCGAAATCGATCGACGCGACGAGCTCGTAGCTCTGGAACTGCTCCGGCCGAAACAAGTTCCGGGCGACCGGCGCCACCGCGATTCCCCACGAATGGAACAGCTCGACGGTCGAGCTCTGGATGATGATGTCGAGGGCAGCGCGACTATCGTGCATCACGCCTCCGATTCTCGCGAGACCGCCTCGCGTCGATGCTGAGCAGATGCCTCATGAGTGTTCGACCTCGGGGAACGAGGCACGCTGATGTGCTTCCGAGGGGTTCGGTGTGGGGGAACGGAGCCCGGGTGGAGTCTCGGGAACGCGTGGAAAGTGTATCGTCCATCGAGTGCCCGCGCCGAGCATCGAGTGGACTTCGAGCCGACCGCCGCGCGCGAGCACCGCGCTCCGCAATGCGGAGAGGCCGACCCCGCGCCCGGACGTCCCGCTCGCCTCCGAGCGCGTGGTGATCCCGTCTTCACAGAGCGCGCGTACCCGATCGGCCGGCGTTCGGCACGCAAGACCCCGCCACTCGGCCCTTTCCGCGATCGCTTCCCAGTCGATCCCGGCGCCGTCGTCGGCGATCTCGAAGGTGAGCGCGTCCCCCTCGCGGCGCGCGCAGAACGACAAACGACCGCGGGGCGGCTTCCCGAGCGCCGCCCGAGCTTCGGGGGACTCGATCCCGTGGTCGACGGCATTTCGGACGAGATGGACGAGCTCCGCGAAGAACGGAGACCAGAGCTTGGGCTCGAGCCGTACGTCGCCGCCATCGATCTCGATCTCGAGATCCCCCTTCCCCAGCCTGCGCGCGAGGGTGCTCGCCTGCTCGCCGAGGCGCCGGAACGCTGCGTCGACCGGCTCGTGCCGCAGGGCGAGCACGCGTCGCAGCAGCGCATCGTCCCGCGTTTCGAGGCGGAGCACGTGGGCCACGAGCGCCTCGTACTCGGCTTCGGTGAGCTCGATCGACGCGGGGCGGCCCGCTCCGAGCGCGGCGACTTGCCCGGACAGGGCCGTCCAGCGTTCGGCGAGCTCCTCCAACGTCTCCGCGCGGAGCACACCGCCCTCGGCGAGCTCGTCCTCGAGCCGATGACAGATGTCGGCCACCAAGGAGAGCCCCATGCACGCGGCATTGCCCTTCAGCGTGTGTAGCGCCCGGCGGAGCACGGTGACGTCGTGCGCGAGATTGCCGCTGCAAATCGCCTGGACCATCCGCTCCGCTTCGCGGAGGAACGCCTCGAAACCCGCACGATCCCGAACCACCTGTTCGAACGCCCGCAGGAGCTCGTGGTGCCGTGCCTCCTGATGCTCGCGCGCGACACGATCGGTGATGTCCGCGATGACGACGAGAACGCCTTCCAGTGCTTCGTCGCCGCCGAACGGCAGGTACCGGAACGCGAACGTGCGCCCGTCGCGCGTGAGCCGTTCGGGAAGCTGCGAAAGGCTCACGTCGATCGGGAAGAGCCCACCGACCACCTGCTCCCAGCCCAGGCGAAAGCGCGCGGCGAAAGCGGGCGAGCAGCGACTCATGTAGTCCCCAAACGCCGTCGGGCCGTCGGAGTCGCCGAACCACGTCGAGACGACGCGCGAGCGCTCGGGCGCCATCGTGCCGTCGGGCTGCAGCGTGACGAGCCCCTGATCGACGTTGTCGAGCAAGAGCCGCATGTCGCGATTCTTCTGCTCGAGGGCCAGCGTCCGCTCGGCGACCTTCTGCTCGAGGGTTTGGTTCGCTTCTTCGAGCGCCCGATACGAGGCGTCGAGCTCGCCGACCATGCGATTGAACGACTCCCCGAGCACGTCGAGCTCGTCGGCGAGCCCGATGCGCACGCGCACCGAGCGGTTCCCCGACGCGAGCTCACGCGCCGCGGCCGTGAGCTCCGCCACCGGGCGGGTGATGCGCCCGGCCTGGACCCGACTGAGCAGCAGCGCGACGATCATGGTCAGGGTCACCAGGGATCCGACCAGCACCACCGAGTGAACGAGCCGCTCCGAGGACTCGGCTTCCGCGCGCGAAAGAGCCTCGCGCATTCTGCGCGTCGAGAGCCCGTAGCGAATCGTGCCGAGCAGCTCCCCATCCTCCCCCACCACGGGCGCCACGACCTCGAGCAGGTCCTCTCCCAGCCGCCGCACGCGCGCAGCCGTGAACTTGCGGACCACGAGCTCGTTCTCGCGGATGCCGAGCGTGCGGTAGGCGTCGCGCGCCGGTGGCTCCTCCGAAGCGGGAACGCCGGCGCGCGCGTGGGCGAGCGTTTCTCCGTCCGCGCTCACGTAAACGCCGTAGACGAGGTCTCCGTCTTCGCGCACGGCCCGCTCGACCAGCGCCTGCATGTCGAGGAACGCGTTGTCGAGCGTCATGCTGCGCAGCGCGAGCGCGTGATTTTCGACGAGCACCTTGCCCTTGCTGACGATGCCCTCGTCGATGTGCTTCTGGACGTCCGCGAGGTGTCGCGAGGACGCGCGAATGCTCGTGACCACGACGATGGCGAGCGTGGCGAGGCCCACGACGGCCGTCACCAACAGCATGGTGCGGAAGAACTTGCTCTCGAGCGTCCTTTTCTGCACCTATTCCACCACGTGGTCGACTTGCCCGAGACCCTCGGGCTTGAGGCTGAATCGCTCGCGCACCTTCTTTCGATCG
>QGUH01000647.1 GCA_003242355.1 Pseudomonadota bacterium | reverse complement strand
CCCGCCGCATCGCGCCCTCTACTCCGTGAACGGACTACCCCCAGGGAGGCCGGCGCGCACTTCCGGCGGAACGTTCGTCGCCTCGGAGGGGAGCGGGGAGATACCGCTTTCGATGGGGGTGGGGTCGCTGCCCGCGGCCTCGTCGTCCTCGACGCGCCGGATTCGCCCGGCGTACAGCGACGGGGCGATGAGGTCCGCGTCGTTGTGATCGAACCGCAAGTACCCGATCGCGCGGCGCACCTGATTGTAGGCGTTCACGCACAACGTGAAGGCGCGCATCCGGTCGTCGATCGCGGCGCTGCGCTTCACGGGAATCTGATCCCGCTCGCCGACCGCAATGATCAGCCGATCCGCGACGATTTCGGCCATCTCCAGCTCGCCGAGCATCACCCCGGTCCTGCTCTCGATGTGCGACCACCGCGAGCGATACAGGTTCACCAACGCGACGAGATCGAACGCGGTGTCTCGATAGCCCGAACCGAGGCGAATCTCCGCAAGGCGTGAGCGATCGATGAGCCCGCGCACGGCAAGGGCCTCTGCGTCCGCCAGCATGATCTCGCGAACGCGTGACGCCTCCGCGCCCACTTCCTCGAGGGACCGTGGCGGCTGCGATGCCGCAACGTATGCGCCGTGCGCATACGCCAACGCGAGGGCGTACTCCTCCAATCGATCGAACGGCCCGAGATCGTACTTTGGCAGCTCGTCCACGATCTGGGCTCGGTAAACACGCACCTTCGGCAGCGCTCCCAGAATCGTCGCCACCACCGTGGGCACGTCCACCGTTACTTTGCGGAGCGTCTCTTCCGGCAACGCACGCATTTCCGGCAAAACTCGCTCGAATGCCTCCCGCAATCGCGCTCGCGGCAGTCCTTCGCTCTCCGACATATTCGACCTCCCAATCTCGAGTCAGCAACGCTGACTCCCGCAAGTCGGTCGCCACACTCCCACAGTTGCGGGACTTCGTGCTAGCCCGAATGCGCGCTCTCGAAAAGATGACCATGCAGACGCGGCGACACTGCGCAACGTCACCCACTTCGCTGTTGTTGCTATTCCACTGTTTCGTGACCCCATCAGCGACTCTTCTTGGTCGTCTTCTTACGCGGGCGCGCCGGAGTTTGCTGCTGCGGTGCTTCGTGACCCCATCAGCGGCGGCCGGGGGAGTTCGGCCGAGAGGGGACCCATCAGCGACGCCGGGGTGACCTCGGCGGGCGGTCGACAGGCTGGGGCGCGAAGCGGAGGTGACGAGTGGCGGCCGGAAGCCGCTGCCGCGTCGCTCGGCCCCGAGCGCAGAATCCCCGCTTCTCCCGCTCACCCCGCTTCGCGTTCGCGACGACTCTTGGCTCGAGCTGCTCCGCTCGGCGCTTGCGCAAGGAACTCACCGGTCACGACCGCCGTTTCTGCATTCCCGAAAGCACGTTTGCCGCCAAATGTGTCGCGATTCACATTCCAGATCGCAGTTTTGTTTCGGAGTGGCATCCAAATTTCATTCTGCGAAGGCGCTTCGACGGGGCCCCCCCGAAAATCTGCATTCGGTGATGCGGCTTTGGCGCCCCGTCGCCCGCGCGATTGCATTCTGGAATGCATTTTTCGGTGCTCTGGGCACCCGAAAATACGATCCGGAACGCATCTTTCGAAGCACGAGGCCGCGAAACGGCTTGCCGGAGTGCGGCTTCGACGGCCAACCGCCGAAATTTCGTCTTCCCGGGATGCGGCCCCGGACGGAGTGTGCCGTGAAAAACCTTCCCGGATCGCGATCTCAGGAGCACGGCACGTCGATTTTGCTTGCCGGGATGCGCTGCAGACGGCGCGGTCCGAGAAACTCCTTCCCGGAACGCGATTTCAGGAGCGCGGCGCGTCGATTTTGCTTGCCGGGATGCGCTGCAGACGGCGCGGTCCGAGAAATTCCTTCCCGTGTCGCGGTTTCACGAGCCCGCCGCGTCGGCTTGCTTGCCGGGATGCGATTCTTGGGCGCCGACGCTGCGAAGCTCCGTGGGGGACGAGGCGGGATGCCGAACAGAGGCGCCGGTCACCCGTCGCCGCGCGGCGGGCCTCGGAGGCAGCGCGAATGCCGTTCGAAGGGGCCGCGTCGTAGCAGCCGAGGCGCGGCCACGTGCACGGCGCCGCGCCCGTGCTCGACTGCCGACGTCAGTTCCAGTTGACGCCGAAGACGTAGGTTCGGTAGCGCCAGGGAGGGGTGGGTTCGAGGGTTTCGCGGGAGTAGACTTTGAGGAGCTCGTCGCCGAAGGTGGATTTGCCGCGGACGAGGCCGGTTTCGTCTTGGAAGTGCCACCATTCGGCGCCGAGCTCGGAGCCGCCGGTGTAGAAGGTGGGGCGGGCGGCGATGCGGCGGAAGCCGTGGCGCTCGAAGAGGGCGGTGAGGTCGAGGAAGAAGCCGCTGGCGCGCAGGGTGGCGCCGCGGTTTCGGTAGGTGACGACGGATTCGAGCTCGCGGACTTCGGCGTGGAACTCGTCGCAGCGGGCGTAGACGCGGTGATAGAGGCCGTTTTCGCGGACGACCACGTACGGGTCCTTCGCCGGGTTGACCATGCCGCTGTAGAGGAAGAGGTCGAGGGCGCGGCCGGTGTAGTGGAACGAGGTGGCGCTGCGTCCGGTGGTCACGGGGGCCCGGAGATCGCGGCGGCCGCCGGAAGAGGTGAGGATGCCGCCCGCCGCGTGGACGGCCTCGAGCACGGCGCGGTAGCGCTCGGCGACGTCCGAGCGGAGCCAAACGACCGAGTAGCCCTCGCCCCAAGGATCCGCCGGGCAGCGCTCGAACGTGAGGCGCTCGGGATCGCCCGTGAGGCTATCGGCGCCGGGAGAGACCAGGTCGAGGGCGAGCGTGCGGTACTCCTCTTCGAGCGCGCGCATGGTGATGGGGCCGACGATGCCGTCGGCGAGCAGGCCGTGCTGCATCTGAAACTCGATGACGGCGGCTTGCGTGCGGGGCCCGAAGTCTCCGTCGAGCGTGAGCGGCCGGTAGTCGTCGCCGTCTTCGGCGCGCACGCGCGTGCCGATGAAGTTGAGCATCTGTTGGAGTGCGCGCACCGCCTCACCCTTCGAACCCAGTTTCAACGCCATGAATCCACCTCTCCGAAGGATCGGGGCTTCGATACCCCAACCTCGAGTCTCGAGGATTCGAAGGCACGCGTGCAAGAGAATCGAAACGCGGCCTCGCCTCGAGGGCCGCAGGCGAACGAGGTTCCGATAGGAAGATCTTCGAGAGGTCGGAGTACGCCCCCGACCTAGAGCGACACACGGCCCGGAACGCGCCGAAGTATGCGCAAAACGGCGTCGAACGGAGTGCCCGCGTGCGCTGGGGCGGCGTGTGCCGTCCTGCGGGAACGGCCCACCCGCGACGCCTAGCCTAGGGCGGGCGCGCGCCGTTTCTACGCGAAGGGCCGCCCCGAAAGGTGCGCTACGACGACGACCGCGCCTGGAACCGCGGCTTGGCGAGGCGGGCGGCGGCCCTGGCCAGCTCCGCGGGGGGGAGAGGGGG
>QGUH01000646.1 GCA_003242355.1 Pseudomonadota bacterium | reverse complement strand
TTGACTTCTCCTTTTGTCGGACAGTGTATAGTGTTTATAAGACACAGGGCGGGGGCGGAACACCCGGACCTGGTACCTGAAAATTTGCGCCGGCCGGGACGGCCCCCGCCGGGCGGGGACCCCCCCCGCCGCGAGCGTCAGCGCGCGGCGCCGGATCCGGCGCGGCAACGACCACCGCGAGAAGACGGGAAGCGACACGACTCGGCAGACACCGTTACCACGGTTGCCCGCAAGACGGCTCGGGGCCGCTCAGAGGTACACGAGCAGGCCCGCCATCAGCCCCCATTCGATGCCGGACTCGTCGCTTTCGAAGCTGACTCGGAGCCCTCCCATCTGAGCCGACTCCTCGATACCACCCGAGACGCCGATGTCGAACACGGGCCCGATCGTGAACGCGGCATGCGGAACCGGTGAGATCACGAGCGGCGCTTCGAGCGTGACCGCCAGCCGGTAGTAG
The DNA here is from genome assembly GCA_003242355.1 of Pseudomonadota bacterium. Taxonomy (GTDB): domain Bacteria; phylum Myxococcota_A; class Polyangia; order Polyangiales; family Polyangiaceae; genus PMG-095. The sequence continues at coordinate 3,045 of QGUH01000646.1, read as the reverse complement.
GAGGTCTCGACGATGTCGTTCGACGTCGACGACGTCACGTAGGAAATGCCGACGCGGGGCCAGATTCCGATCGTGGAGCCGAACGGGTACGCGTAGCCGACGCGCGGAGCGAACAAGAAGGCGAGCGTCGGATCCAGCTCTTGTTCGGGCTGGGCTTCCGTGTCGAGGGTGCCGGAAACCGAGGCCATCCCGAGCGCGGCACCGACGCTCACTCCATCCGTGACGAGGAAGTCGAACCCGACTCTCGGGAACGAATACGTCGAGACGCGTCCGTTCCCCACCCCGTTCGTCGGATTCGCGAGCAGCGTGAAACTGGTGTGGCTTTCCTCGATCTCGGAACCGATCTCGGGGTCCACGGTGCTCGACGAGACCACGAGCCCGAACAGGCGCTCCGCACCAATCACGAACTGCCCCCGCGAACCGAAGCTCTCGCGCGCACCCTGCGCCGCAGCAACGCTCGGAACGCCGAGCAAAAGAGCGATCACCCACGAGCAAGCCTTGACTTTCGACATGTCGACCCTCCGGGCATCCGGGCAAAGGAATGGAAGTCCCGACCGTCGCACGATAGCCGATGGCCGCAGGGCGCCGAAGCAAAACGAAAGCGCGCTCCCGCTCGACGCACACCAACGGCCAATGCCCGAGAGCGCCCCACAAACGCTTCCCGACGAGAAGTGCTAGCCTCCGGCCCGCGTGCAGGTTCATCCGACTCCGTCGGCCGTTCACCTCGCCGGGGCGGCGGCCATCGCCACCGCGGGCGGTGTCTTGCTCGAGAGCGGCCCCGTCGTCGCCTGGGGCGGAGCCCTGTTGCTCGCGCTCGGCATCGCCCGCGCCGTCACGGAAGTCGGCGTCGCGCAGGTGCGGAGCGCGGGGTTCGAGATGCTGTGGCGCGGCCCTACCCGTGCCTTCCGCCTGGCGCGCGGGGAGACGCTCGAGCTCGAAGCCGAGGTGCGGAATCGGGACGTTCGTGCCGCGCGCTACGTCGGGCTCCGCCCGGTTGCCGCGCCCGCGCTCGACATCGAGCTCTCGCCGGTTCGCGGCGAAGTGCCCGCCGGAGGCCGACTCCGGGTCACGCTGCGCATCACCGGGCGCCGCGTGGGGCGCCACGCCGTCCACGGGCTCTCGCTCGAAGTGCAGGGCGGTCCAGGGCTGTTCGAAGTGCCCCTCACCTTCGCGAATCCGTGCGGCATCGAGGTGCTGCCGCGCCCGTACGCGCGCCTTTCCCGCTCGGCGCGCGGCGGCCGCAGCCGCAGAGACGCCGATCAGGGGCGCGCGAGCCCCTTCTCGGGAGACAGCGGCGATATCCGCGAGCTCCGGCAGCATCAGCCCGGCGATCCGTTCCGGCGGATCGCGTGGAAGGCTTCCGCACGTCGAGGCGAGCTGCTCGTCCGCGAGTACGAGCGCGAAGAACGCGACGTGGTGTTCCTGCTGATCGACGCGGCGAGTGAGCTCGCGGCGGGACGCCCCGGCGACGCCGCGCTCGACCAGGTCCTCGATCAAGCGGCGGCCGTCGCCGCGCGACACCTCGGTCGCGGTGACCGCGTGGGCCTCGGCGTGATTGGCCGTCGCGTGCTCGCGTGGCTCGAGCCCGCGCGCGGCGCCGCACACGCCGGACGACTGCTCGAAACGCTGGCGCACGCGGTGAGCCCCGTGCACGCCGATCGCAGCGGTCTCGACGAATCGGACGTCGCGTTGCGCGTGCTCGAGCACATGCGCCCGCTCGATCCGGAGCTCTCGGCGCACGTCGGCGCTCACGAGCTCGAGCGCATCGCCGAGCGCGCCGAGATCCTGCAAAAGCGCGCCCCCTTCCCGGATGCGGACGTCTTCGCCCCGACCCAACGCGAGGCCATGCTGCGCCGCTATCTCGAGGCCTTCGGCATCGGCTCGCCGCTCCGACACACCTCCGACCGGGCCGAGGTGGACGAGTTGCTCGTGCAGAGCCTTTCGCGCCTGCGAGGAGCGCGCCCGCGACCGAGCCTCGTCTATCTGTGGACCCCGTGGGCCGAGCCCGGAACGCGTGCAGGGCTCGTCGAAGCGGCGGCGCGCCTTCGCTCACGCCGCACCGAGCTGCTCTGGGTCCGCGTCCCCGTCACGAGCGGGCTCGTGGGCGCCGACCCGTACTCGACCTTGGTCGCGCACACGCTCGCGCGGCGCGCAGACCTGTCCGCCGCCCGCGCGGAGCGCGCCCTCGTGCGCCTCGGCATCCGCCTCGAGCGGCTCGCGAGCGGCAACGAGACCGCACACGCCGAACGCGCCGCGCGCTGACCGCGTTCGGCCTCGATTTCCGGCGGATGCCGGAAACGAGGGTCGAGTCCGGATTCGAAGGAACGATCCGCGTTCGGCGCGCGCCCCGAGGCTCAGCTCTGGCTTTCTCGCTCGAGCGCGGCGAGCTCCGCTTCGAGCGCTTCCCACTCCACGATCCAGGCGTCGATCTTCGGGCCGAGCTCTTTCTCTTCCTTTTCGAGACGCTCGAACTCGCCGGGCTCGGTCTGCACGTAGAAATCCGGATCGGCGAAGCGCTCCCGAATCCACGCGCGGCGCGCTTCGGCTTGCTCGATTTGCTGGAGCACGGCGTCTCGCAAGGCGGGAAGCTGCTTCTTTCTGTTGTTGCGCCGCTTCTGCTCTTCCCACGAAAGCGCCTTCTTTCCGGGAGCGTCGCTCGCCCGTTCCGCGTTCGCCTGCTCGGCTTTCTCCTTCCGTGCTCGCAGCACGACGACCTCGGCGTCCAGGTGGTCGTCGCCACAGCGCGCGAGGTACTCCTCGTACGTCCCCGGAAAGTCTCGCAGGCCGTCGGCGGTGACCTCGACGATGCGCGTCGCGAGCGCCGAAACGAAGGCGCGATCGTGCGACACGAACAGAATGGTCCCGTCGAACGCGCGCAGGGCGGAGACGAGCGCCTCGATCGACTCGAGGTCGAGGTGGTTCGTCGGCTCGTCGAGCACGAGCACGTTCGGGCGCGGCCCCATGATGCGGCAAAAAGTGAGGCCCCCGGCTTCCCGCCCCGCAGGCGCCCCACCGGTTTCAAGACGCCTTCCCCCGAAAAAGACA
>QGUH01000645.1 GCA_003242355.1 Pseudomonadota bacterium | reverse complement strand
CTAGTTGTTTCAAAAAGCCAGCGAGCGGTCGCGCGCCCCCAAGTCGGCAGCGTGGCACCGGTCCCCGAGCGCCCTCTCCGCGGACACGGCGAAAAATATCCGCGAGATGGTCAGCGCCCGCAGCATCGCCCCGGCCGCCGAGGAATACGCGGCGGCGGTGGCCGCACTCTCTCCGGCCTACGCCGCCTACGCCGCGGCGCTCGAGGCGAACGACTCGGCTCGCGCCCAATCCGCCCTCGACGAGCTCAAGGCGTCGAGCACGCGCGAGCAAGCCGCCTCGCAGAAGCTCGAGCAAGTCTGCCAACGCGGTTACTGATTCCGCACGGTGACTCGCCCCCCCGCGTGGGTGCCGTTTGGTCGGCGCTGTGCTCGGAGTGCGGTGTGCCGCAAGAGAAGCGACACACCCGGTGGGTTCGTGCGCTCGGAACCTTTCGCGGAGAGAACACGGGCTGCGCGTCTGGCGGGCACTCCGTCGGAAAAGCCCAGTGTCGGTCCATTACGGAGCAGCGGCTCTCGACGGGCACCTCACGGGTTTCGATGCAGCGGCTCTCGACGGAAAGGCCTCACGGGTTTCGATGCAGCGGCTCTCGACGGAAAGGCCTCACGGATTTTGGTGGAGCACTTCGTCGGGCAGCATCGATTTCAGGTCGTCCGGGAGTTGCGCCAGCACGTCGCTCATTTCGCCTTCGCTCACCAGGTGGCGCACCGCGATCCCGACCTTCGGCGCGAGCTCGGCAGCCACCTCGGGGTCGAGCGCGAGCCGTCGCGCGAGCTCGGCTTCGATGGTCCCGCGCGTCAGGCCGCTCTCCGGGCCGGGCGAAACGTCGCGCAACGACTCGCGGAGCTCCAGCGGAAGCTGGGCCAAGAGCTGTCGCCCCTCCGCCGGCGTCAGCCGCCGCACGATCCCCGAAAGCACGACCTCGAGCGCCGCGAGGGCGCTCGGATCGTCGAGCCCCGTCGCCTCGTTCACGACGCGCAGCGCCCGGTGCAAGCTCTGAATCTTGTGAGCGGCGTGCCGCGCCGCGCGCGGTGACCGTGGATGCTCATCGACCGGCATACCCCGGGATCCTGCAATCCGAGTGCCGCCGTCAGCGCTTCTTGGGCACGCGTCGGTCGATACCGTGCACGGTGACGCGGCCCCAGGCGTAGGAAATGAGACGCTTGTAGCTGCCCTGGCGATCGAGGCCGAGCAACCACAGGTCGCGCGGATCGCCCTCGATCTTGAACGTGGGAAACGCGCGGCCGCTGCTCGCCCAGGCGAGGAACAAGGTGCGCCCGAGATCTTGGCGCGTTACCAAAACTCCACACGTCGGATTGCGATCCGGGCCGGAGCACACGCTCGTGAGGGAGATCTCCTCGTTGCCGACCGGGCGCCACACCCAGCTCCGCCGGATTCCGGGCGCTCCCGCCGGGCGGAGCTCGGTGCGCGCCTCGTCGGGCAACAGGTCGAGGAGGCGCATCGCGAGATCGTCGTCGAGGCGACCGATCGATTCGAGGTGCTTCCCACGCCGCACCGGCAGCACGACCTCGTCGTTGTTGCGCGGTCCCGCACAACAACGAAAGCCGATCGTGCGCGACTTGGTGTCCGGCGGAACGCCGCGCCCATGGGCGCAGCGCCCAACGACTTCCCCGGCGGTGCCGTTTCCGCCGCGAATGGTCGCGAGCCGATCCCCGGTGCCGCGTCCCCAGGGGCTCGACGTCCATTCGAACGCCCCGCCGTGCATGTCGCGCACGCCGAAGTCGCTCCGACAGGCGACGCGCAACCCACTCGGGCGAAGGCCGGGCTCGGTACCGGTGCCGCAGCGATCCGGACGATAGCGGTCGCCGTACTCGTAGACGCGATTGTCCGGTCCCTTGCAGGCGCGTTCCCACTCGAGCTCGCTGCAGAGCCGCTTGTCGCGCGCGGCACAGAGCGCCGCGGCCTCGTCCCGACTCACCCCGGTGAGCGGGATCGCACCTTCTTCGTTCGGATACGGAAAGACGTCGATGTGAAACCCGTCGAGCACTACCTGCTCGCCCGGCATTTCCGCCTCCGCGATACGCGGTACGCGATCGCGTGGAGTGCCCGCGACGAGCGCACCGGACGGAATCCACACCATGCCCTCGCGCAGCGGCGGCGTGGGTGGCGGTGGCCCGATCGAGCTCGGAGCGAGAGCGCCGATACCGATCGGCTGCGCACTCGAAGCCGCCGCGTTCTCGCTCCCGGACGAACGGCAGCCGACTGCGCTCGCGAGCACGACCATGCCGGCGCTCGCGGTCGCGGCGACTCCGACACGGCTCAGCCCGTTCACGTTTCCTTCGTCTCGTCGCGCTCGCGGAGCCCGAGCTCCTTCATCTTGAGCTGCAGGCCCTTGCGGGAGATCTTGAGCAGGCGCGCCGCGTGGGTCACGTTGCCCGAAGTCTGCTCGAGCGCCTTGACGATGAGCTCGCGTTCGAGGCGGCTCATCGCGGCTTTCACCTGCTCCTTGAGGCCATCGTGCCCGCTGCCACCCACGGGAGTCGTGACCTGCGTCGGCGCAACGGAAGGCGCCTGCGGCGTGTGCCCCCGGATCTCTCCGGGAATGTCCGACACGCCGATTGCGGATTTGTCGCAGAAGAGCACGGCGCGCTCGATCACGTTCTCGAGCTCGCGGATGTTGCCGGGCCACGGATACGCGGCGAGCAGATCGAGCGCCGCGCCTTCGATGCCGAGCACGTTCTTCTTCAGGCGCGCGTTGAACTTGTCGATGAAGTACCGGACGAGCAGCGGGATGTCCTCGGCGCGCTCCCGGAGCGCCGGCAGCCGAATCGGCACGACGTTCAGGCGATAGTAGAGATCTTCCCGGAAGGTGCCGACGGTGATCTCCTTCTTGAGATCGCTGTTCGTCGCGGCAATCAACCGAACGTCGACGCGGATCGTGCGGATGCCGCCCACGCGCTCGAACTCGCTCTCCTGCAGCGCGCGGAGCAGCTTCACCTGCATCTCCACGGGAATCGAGCCAATCTCGTCGAGAAACAGGGTCCCCCCGCTCGCGAGCTCGAAACGCCCCGGCTTCGAGCCGACGGCGCCCGTGAAGGCGCCGCGCTCGTACCCGAACAGCTCGCTCTCCATCAAGTCCTTGGGGATCGCGGCGCAGTTCACCTTGATGAACGGCTTGTCGCGACGCGACGAGCTCTCGTGCAGCGCGCGCGCGACGAGCTCCTTGCCCGTTCCGCTCTCGCCCGTGATGAGCACCGTGGTCGGCGTGTCCGCCACGCGATCGAGCACCGAATACAGCTCGAGGATGCCGGGGCTCTGCCCGATGATTCCGTAGCGCGCGCCGGTGGGCGATGCCGAAGGCACGCGCGAGGCATCCGTCGCGGACAGATCGCGCGTGCGCAGCGCCTTGCGCACGATCGTCCGCACCTCGACCTGATCGAAGGGCTTGGTGATGTAGTCGAACGCGCCGGTCTTCAGCGCCTCGACCGCGTTGTCGACGGTGCCTGGCGGGGTAGGCTTCCCCAGGGGGGTTGTTCCTTCATGA
>QGUH01000644.1 GCA_003242355.1 Pseudomonadota bacterium | reverse complement strand
TCGCCTTGCAAATCGCCTTCGAGAGCAGCGGCCGGCCGTTCCTGCTCCCCGGGCCCCGGGCGCTCGGCGGGCCGGGGGCCGAGGGCCGCTGCCTCGGCGCCACGGCGCGACTCGGTGTCGAGCACCAGAAAGCCTTCATCGAGCGTGGCCTCGGGCGCTTCGCCGTCGAGCCGCGCGGGGTCGTGATGCTCGGCGGGCGCTTGCACGCCGCGCTCTTCCCGGCGCTGACCGACCATCGTCCGCTCACGTTCCGACACGGCGCGCTCGGCCTGCGCACGAGTAACGGCGGACGGGCGTCGATCGTGCTCCTCGACCGTCGCACCACGGCAGAGCTGCTCGCGGAAATGGTGGCCGCCCTCGCGTACTGCTACGACGCGGAACGCGCGGGAGGCACCGCGCTCACGGACGTCTCCATCAACGACGGCGACTTCGTCGCGAAGCGCGAGGCGAACGGCGCCTTCGCCGTGCGCCTCGCGACCATGCGCTGGCTCGAGCCCGGCATCGCGCCCGAGCTGCTCATCCTCTACTTCGTGCAGCTCGTCGCGTACGAGCCCTTTTTCGTGAACGGCGAGCCGCTCGGAATTCCCGTCGTCGCCTCCAATCCGGCAATCGCGTTCGAGGGGCTCGTGCGCGGGCGGCGCCTCCGCGCGCGCGACCTCGGCGATTCGGAAGAAGCCGGCGTCCGCGAGGCGCACACGTGGCTCGCGCGCTTTGCCCGTTCCGCGGGCGGCCGCTCCTATCGGCCGTGGGTGGAGCGCTTTCTCGCCGGGCAGCTTCCGCTCGAGTTCGGCGCGGATCCGCGCGAGCGCTGGTGGCGACTCGATCCCCTCGAACAGAAACACGCCATCCTCGCTCTCCGCGCTCGCCACGAAGGCAACGCGACCGATGCCGCCGCCGCGCAGGCCGTGCGCACGTTCGTCGATCGCCTGGCGCTCGAGATCGGCAATCCCGTGGATGCGCTGGAGCCGAGCGGCGCCGAAGTGTCGGCATCCGGCAGCGCGCCGCCTCGCGAGCTCGAGCTTGCCGAGGCAAGCCTCGCCACGCTCGAGGGCCTGCCCGCGAGGACGCGGACCGAAAAGCCGTCGCGGGCGTTCGCCAACGGCGAGCACTTCGGCACGCGCGTGCTCGGAGCGGCGCTCGCTCGGGAGGCGCTCCGCACGTTTCCGAGCTTCGAGGCGTACATGGACGCCGCTCTGCACGACCCAGGCTGGGGCTACTACGCCCACAACGTCGACATCGGGCGGCGCGGCCACTTCGAGACCCATCCCGAAGCCCTCTCACCGCACTACGGGCGGTGGATCGCGACGTGGGCCTTCCGCGCGTACTGGGACATGATCGAGCACGGCGAGCTCGGCCCGAGCGACCGCTTTCCCGTCATCGAGTTCGGCGCCGGCAACGGGCGGCTCGCGCGCGACTTTCTGGATGCGGTGCGAGCAAAAGCAACCGATGCCTCGCTTTCCGATCGGGAACGATGGCGGCGCTTCGCCGAGCGGCTCGACTATCGCATCTACGAAATCTCCGCGGTCCTGCGCGCCAAACAACGCGCCCTGCTCGGCCCCGCCGCCACGATCCTCGAGGGCGACGCGCGCCAGCCCGAGGCATGCCTTCTGCGCGACTTTCCGGAAGGCTTGCGCGGCTTCGTTTTCAGCAACGAAGTTCCCGACGCGTTCGGGGTCCACAAGCTGCTCTTCCCGCGAAGCGGGGAGGCGCTCGCGACGCTCGTGGTTCCGCGGGTGGAGAGCCGTCTCGTCGACGCGCTGGGCGCCGCGCTCGCCGCGCGCATCGCGGACACCGACCGGATGGTGCGCGCCACCTTCGCGTGGGGCGAGCACCCCGATGATCGGTATCTCGACGGTGACACGTACGCGGCGGTGATGCGGGCGATCGCCGCGCGTCCTCCGAACGAGCGCGCGGCACGCGTCGCATCGCTCTGGTTCGAGGAGGTCTACGTCCCCGCTCGCCTCGTCCCCGAGCTCGCCGAGCACCTCGCGCAGCACGCCGACGCCTACGCGACGGCCCTCGCCGCCGAAGACTCCGGCGTCGTCTTCTACGCGAACCTGCACGCAGCCCGCTTCGCGCGTGGCCTCGGCCGGGCCCTCGCTGCCGGATTCGTCCTTACCATCGACTACGGGGATACGACCTTCGGCCTCGTCCAGGGCGCCCGTCGCGGCGATTTTCGCCTGCGCATCTACGGCGACGCGCCGGACAGCCTCTTTCCGCGGCCCAACGATCCCTACGCGGCGCCGGGAACGCAGGACGTCACCGCGGACGTCGATTTCACGGCGTTCGCCAGCGCCGCCACGGAGTCGGGTCTCGAGGTCGTTCACTTCGGTCCCGAGACGGACGTCGCAGGCGACGAAATCCCGGAGCTCCTCGCGGTGGCGGAGCAGCCGCCCTTCGACGAGCTCGTCGGCAACTCCGTCTTCAAGGTGCTCGTCCTCGGGACGCGGCCGAGTCGCTTCTTCGAAGCGCCGCTGCTCTCGCCGCTGCCGCTCACGACGAGCGCGAGCGCCCTTTCCGAGTCAGCGCAGCGTCGCCTACCGACGCTCTTGCGTGCGCTTTCCGGAAGCGAATGAGGGAGCTTCCTCGCTCACCGAGCCCGCGAGCGCCGAACGGTGCGCCCCGAACACTGCGCAAGACACGGCCGCGCGTGCCCGCTCCGGAGAGAGCCCCAAGGCGTCGTGCGCCTCGTGCAGGCTCTCCCCGAGCGGAAGCGAATTCGGCGGAAGGGCGCCTCACGCTTTCGCGGGCACCTCGTAGCTCCCGACGTCTGCGCCCAGACTGACGGCCAGGCGGTTCCAACCGTTGATCATCACGATCGCGAACGTAAGCTGTACGACCTCTTGCTCCGAGAAGTGCTCGCGCACCGCACGGAAATCCGCGTCGGTCACGCCGTGGTCTCCGAGCCGCGTGAGGCTGTCGGTCCAGGCGAACGCTGCGCGTTCGCGTGGCGTAAAGTACGGTGTTTCGCGCCAAACCGCGACGCCGTACAGCCGTTGCTCCGACTCCCCGGCGGCGCGCGCGTCCTTCGTGTGCATGTCGACGCAGTACGCGCACCCGTTCAGGTACGACGCCCGGAGCTTCACCAAGTGGAGCAGCGAGTGCTCGAGGCCCGATGCGCGGACCAACTGCTCCACGTTCAGGTACGCCTTGAACAGCTCGGACGAGATGCGATGATAATCGAGTCGGCGCGGCATGGTCGTTCTCCTTCACCCCAAAGACGCAGCCGAGCTCCCTTCGTGACAGCTCCGTTCGCCGCCATGCCCGAAGCCCATTCCTTGCCCCTCTCCCCCAGCAATCCGGCCGGCGCGCCCGCCACCGACCCGCGCGTCGTCTTCGAGCGGCACCGTCCGCGCCTGTTCGCCCTCGCGTATCGCATGCTCGGCACGCGCGCCGACGCCGAAGACGCCGTGCAGGATGCCTATCTCCGCTGGCACGCCGCCGACCGCGCTGCCCTTCGCAACCCCGAGCATTGGCTCGTCACCGTCGTCAGCCGCTTGTGCG
>QGUH01000643.1 GCA_003242355.1 Pseudomonadota bacterium | reverse complement strand
GACCGGGGCGGGGGCCGCCCCGGAGGCCTCGGACGGCGAAGCCGCCGGAGCCAGCGGCGGCGGTCGAGACGCCGAGAAGAGCGCCCCCAAGGCCGGCGGCGGCCAGAGCGCCGAGGGGACCGCGAGCGCGACGGGAAGTACCCACGAGGGAACCGAACGCCCTCCCGCCTCGCCCGAGTGGTCGGAGCCGGGTGCTCGCGCGTCCTAGAACGCCGAGCGCCGAACACGGCTTCCCGTCGCTTCGCTTCCGCGCTCTCACCCGAGGCGACGAGGAGCTCGGTCGCGGCTCTGGTCCGAACGGAGCGTGGTCAGCACGTAGAGGCGAGCTCCGCGAAACTCGGGCTCAGCCTTCCCGCGCGTAGGGCTCCCCACGCGCGATCGTGAAGGCGCGATAAAGCTGCTCCACGAGGATCAGCCGAGCGAGCCGATGCGGGAGCGTGAGCGGAGAGAGGCTCAGCCGAACGTCCGCGCGCTCGGAGAGACTCCGCGGCAGGCCCTCGGCGCCCCCGATTGCGAACGCCACGACGCCCTTGCCGCGCGCGATCCAGCGCTCGAGTCGCTTGGAGAGCTCGACGCTCGAGATCCCCTCCCCGTCCACCTCGAGCGCCACCACCGTCGCGTCCGCAGGCACCGCACGCAGGAGCTCCGCAGGGCCCGTGACCTCGATCTCCTCGCACCGCGCGTAGCGCCGAATGCGTTTCAGGTAGTCGTCGACGAGCCCTCGCAGCGCGCGATCCTTGAGCTTGCCCTCGGCGACGATGACGAGCTTCAAACCCGTCCGCCGTGCGCCTGGGGCACCTCCACCCGCCGCGCATCCATCCAGAGCCCGTCGAGATCGTAGAGGGCGCGCGAGCGCTCCTGGAAGACGTGCACCACGACGTCCACGAAGTCGATCAGCACCCACTCGCCGCGCGGCAGCCCTTCGATGGAGATGCTGCGGTAGCCCTGCTTGGCGAGCGACGAATCGACCGCCTCGGCGATGGCCGCCACGTGCCGATCACTGTTGCCCGTCATCAACACGAGATAGTCGGCGTAATCGACCTTGCCGGTCACGTCGATGATCTCGATCTCCGTGGCCTTCTTGTCGAGACCGGCTTCGGCCACCAACAAGGCCATCTTCTTCGCATCTGCGCCCCCTGCCTGCGCCCGCTGCGCCGGACGCGGAGCAGCAGTCCGCGCCCGCGCGCCGGGTCGCGCGGCTTTCGCGCGCTTTTTCAACTCACGCCTCCTCGGTCGATCACTCGCCTCGACGATCGCCCGTGCCGAACCGTCACGAGCGCACCTGCCCCTCTCCGAGCACGATCCACTTCTCGGTCGTGAGGCTCTCGAGCCCCATGGGTCCGTACGAGTGGAGCTTGGACGTGGAAATGCCGATCTCGCACCCCAGGCCGAGCTCGCCGCCATCGTTGAACCGCGTCGAGGCGTTCACGAGAACGCAACTCGCATCGACCTCTCGCTGCCAGCGCAGCGCGTTTTCGTAGTTCTCGGTGCAGATGGCCTCCGTGTGGTTCGAACCATAGCGCTGGACGTGCTCGAGCGCTTCGGAGACGTCGGCCACGACGCGGACGGCGATGATCAAGTCGAGGTACTCGCGGCCCCAGTCCTCGTCGGAGGCAGCAACGGCAAACGGCGCGAGCGCGCGCGTGCGCGGGCAGCCCCGAATCTCGACGCCGGCGTCGGCGAGCGCCTGCAACACGGGGGGCAGGAGCCGCTCCGCGTCGGCAGCATGCACCAACAAGCACTCGAGGGCGTTGCACGTCGAAGGCCGCTGCACCTTTCCGTTCAACGCGAGGCGCTTGGCCTTTTCGAGATCGGCTCCCGCGTCCAAAAACAGGTGATTGACGCCCTTGTAGTGCTGAATCACCGGAACACGAGCGTTCTCGGCGACGAACCGCACGAGCCCTTCGCCCCCGCGCGGGATCACGAGATCGATGAGCCCACTGAGGCCGAGCATTTCGCGCACGGACTCCCGGTCGCCCGCCGGCACGATCTGCACGGCTTCCTTGGGCAGACCCGCTTCGACGAGCGCCTCGCCCAGGATCTGGCCGAGCACCGCGTTCGTGTGCGCGGCCTCCTTGCCGCCGCGCAGGAGCACGGCGTTGCCGGACTTGAGGCAGAGCACGGCCGCATCGACGGTCACGTTGGGGCGTGCCTCGTAGATCATGCCGATGACGCCGAGCGGCACCCGCTCGCGCCCCACCAAAAGGCCGTTCGGGCGGCGTTCCATGGCGCTTCGGCTCCCCACCGGGTCCGGCAACGCCCGAACGTGCTCGACGGCGCGTGCGGTCGCCTCGACGATCTTCGGATCCATGCGCAAGCGGTCGAGCATGGCGGCAGAGAGACCCGCTGCGCGCGCGGCCTTGAGATCCCGCGCGTTGTGCTCCGCTATCCTCGCGGACTGCTCGCGAAGCCGCGCGACAATGCGCTCGAGCGCATGGTCCTTCTGCCCACGAGAGAGGATGCGGAGTACTCGCGCAGCACGGCGCGCCCCCTCGGCGAGCTCGACGATGGAAGACTGCATTGCCCTATTTTGCCCGAGCAACGCCCGACGACCAGATCCACCGTGACGTCGTCGGCCCCTTGCCGGCCCCTCCTCCGACACCTCCCGAGCCCCGCGGCTCGCCCGTGCCGCCCGTTCCGAGACGGTCGCCCGCACCACCGGCTCCAGGCACGTCGCCGGCGCCACCCGTTCCGGCAACACCTCCCGATCCCGCCGAGGAATCGTCGTCGGAGGGCAACGCCGACACGCCACCCGTGCCCGACGGCCCCGCGGGCTCGGACGCCTCCGGACCCGGAACCGGCGCCGAAAACGTGGGAACGACCGGGGGCTCGTACTCGGGCGGCGGCAGGTCTGGAGGGAGCTTCCGCGCCCCGCAACCGAGCAACACGGCTCCGCAAATCAGCGCTCGCGCTCGAATCATAGCGGCACGCTCTCGGGAACGGGCGAGTCGGTCGACGACTCACCGCCAAGCCCAGACTCGGGCGGCTCGTCCGGTACCCCGTCGGGAACGTCACCGTGCGGTGAATGGAAACGCCGCATCGGGCGCGGCTCGGGGGTCTTCGGAGCAGCGTCCGTCCCTGCCGCGAACGCCCCGAGCGCACCGGGCGGGGCACGCGGGATCTCGTTGCGTGACGGCGGAGGCGGCGGATCCGGCTTCGGACCGGGGCACGCGGTAAGGAGCACTGCCGCGCACGCGAGCGCCGCGCGCCGAGCATCAAGCAACCCAGCGCTCATCGTCCACCGCCGAAAGGGTCGAGAAGAGATCGTGCTCGGGGGCGTAGCCCAGCACCGAACGAGCGCGCGAGTCGTCCACCATGCACACGTAACGGATGTAGTCGAGCTCCGGGGCGGGGAAAGACGTCACGCGCCAGCGAAACAGCCGCTCGAGCGCCGCGCCGGCGACCACGTGCGGGATGGGCATCGCCTTGCGCCCGAGCAATGCGATGCTTTCCGGGCCCCCGAGACCGGATCAAGTTCCCTTATCCCCTCTCTGCTTGTGAAAAA
>QGUH01000013.1 GCA_003242355.1 Pseudomonadota bacterium | reverse complement strand
CGCCTGGACCGTGTGGGGCGACGCTGCCGATCGGGAGCTCGGCGATGCGCTCGGGCGACGGGGCCACGTGCTCGACGCAAAACCAATGGCGATGGGCGCCGACCTCGCCGAGCTCACGCTGCCCGACGTGGGCGACCTCGAGTGGGCGGAGACCGACGACGTGCCCTTGGTGAGCGCGATCAACGACGCGGCGTTCGGCTTTCCTCCACCCGCGTTTGCCGCGGCGTTCGTGCGCGTCGCTCAGCCGCGCTGGCGCTGCTATCTCGGGTACCTGCAGGGCCGCCCCGTGGCCACGGTGCTCACCCACGAGTCCGACGAGGGCGATTGTGGGGTGAACCTGGTGGCCACGCTTCCCGAAGCGCGCGGTCATGCCATCGCACCGCGCCTGCTCACGGTCGCGCTCGGCCGAGCGCGCGATCGCGGCGCGCGCACGACCACTCTCCAGGCGACCAGCAAGGGACGGCCGGTCTACGAACGGCTCGGCTATCGCACGCTGGGCGCGCTCGCGATGTGGGAACACCGGGTGGCCTCTCCGTAAGCGCTTCTAGAGCGACAAACGTTTAGGAACGCGCCGAAGTACGCGGAAAACAGTCGGACGGAGTGCCCGCGTGGGGAGGGGCGGAGCGTGCCGCCCCTACGAAACGAGGCTAGAACGCCGATCGGTCAAACCGATCGGCGTTCTAGGACGTCGCTCTCAAACCGACGATCGCGACCAGGAGCAGCGCGAGGAACAGCCCGCGCGCGGCCGAGAACGGCTCGCGAAAGAGCACGACGCCGAGCACGGCGGCGCCGAACGCGCCAATCCCGACCCACGTCGCGTAGGCCGTGCCGATCGGAATGGTGCGCGCCGCGAGCGAGAGCAGCCACATGCTGGCGACGATGGCGCCCACCGTGAGCACGCTCGGGACGAGCCGCGTGAAGCCTTCGGTGTATTTGAGGCCGACGGCCCAGGCGACTTCCAAGAGGCCGGCGACGATCAGATAGACCCAAGCCATTTCGGGCCGTGTCTTAGCCCGGATTGTCGGCGTTCCCAGTCGAAAAGCCGGCGTCTTTTCGTCGGGGTCGCACGAGGGATTTCGGGCCGACACCGGCGGCGCGGGCGACGCGGCTGGACTTTCACCGGCCACGATTCCAGGATTGCCTCGTGACGAGCGCGCTTCTGACGTGCATCGCAGTGGTGCTGGGGGTGCTGCTCTTCAAGCGACGCTTTCGGGAGATCGAGCCGCGTCTGCGACAGATCAAACCGCGCCTGCGAGAGCTCGGGCGCCGCGTCGATCGGGCCGTCACGCTGATCGTGATAGCGCTCGTCGTGGTGTACGGCGCCTACGCGATCTCGCTCGCGCTCGGCGGCGAGTGATTCGAGCCCGTCGCGGAGCGCTGCGCGTACCGCGGCGCGCTCCCCCGAGCTGTCGCGTGACGCCGATAGACCCTACGCCGTTCGAGGGTGCCCATCAGGCGGCGTCCACTCCGCTGCTCTCGACGATAGCGGGAGCGACCCTCGGCCCGCCGACGGAGGGTGCTCCGCGGCGACGCGCCCGTCACCGGCGCTCGAGCACCCCGACGCGACTCGCTTCGCGCGTCGCGGGCTCGCTTCCGCTCGCGGGGGCCGACGTCTGAGTGAGCTCGCTCCACGCGCCGGGGGTGTCGCTCCAACGCGTTGCGGGCGGGACGCGAACGCCTCGCGACGTCCCACGACGTTGCTCTTAGAGCGCCGTGCCGAGAGTCCGTGTGGCGAGCGCTTGGTAGAAGGCGCGCGCGGGGGTGAGGCGTGACTCGAAGAGCACGAGCTCGTCGAGGCGGGTCGGAAGCTCGAGCGGTGGGAATGGTTCGAGCGCCGTGGAGAGATCCATGGGTTGGCGCAGGCGCGCCAACGTGACGTGTGGGACGAAGGGGCGCGTCTCGGGCGGAAAGCCGAGCGGTTCGGCGAGCCGTTCGATCTCGGCGGCGAGAGCGCATAGCTCTGCCGGGCGCGAGAATTGGGCGACCACGACGCGCGCACGCCGCGGGCTCGCGAAGGCGGAGATGCGTCCGAGCTCGGTGTCCATGGGCGCGTAGGGCGCGGCCGCTTCACCGATCAGCGCCTCGAGCGCCGGCACCCGATCCGGATCCACGTAGCCGAGGAACTTGAGCGTAAGGTGCAGGCTTTCCGGATCCGTCCAGCGCAACGCCGCTCGCTGCGGCATGTGCCGGGCGAGCTCGCGCTGGACCTCCGCGAGGCGTTCGCGTGTCGCCTCGGGCAGCGGAAGCGCGATGAAGGTGCGCAGGGGGGTCATGATTCGGCCCTGTTCGCGTGCCCCTCGTAAAGGACGCGCATCACGAGCGAGAGCGCCGCGTAAGCAGCGCGCAGCCGGATCTGGTCGCGCTCGCCGGCGAACACGAAATGCTTGTCGGTGGTGCCGTCGGCGGTGGCGACGGCATAGTGCACGAGGCCGACCGGCTTTTCCGCCGTGCCTCCCTCGGGGCCCGCGATGCCGGTAATCGACAAGACGACGTCCACGCCGAAGCGCGCGCGCGCCCCTTCCGCCATGGCGCGGGCGACCTCGCGGCTCACCGCGCCGTGCGCCTCGATGAGCGCGGACGGAACCCCCAACAGCGCGGTTTTCGCGGCGTTTTCGTACGCGACGATGCTTCCGGCGAAGAACCGGCTCGCGCCGCTCCGTTCCGTGAGGAGCTGACCGACGAGCCCGCCCGTGCACGACTCGGCGCACCCGAGGCGCAGGCCCCGCTCGACGAGCAGCTTGCCAACGGCTTCGGCGAACTGCACGTCGCCTTCGGCGAACACGACGCGCGCGCCGAGTCGTTCGCGCACGGCATCCGCCGCGGCTCGCGCGCGCGCCGCTGCCGTGGCTTCATCGGTGGCTTCGGCGTGCACCTTGACCTCGATCACCGGAAAGCTCGCGCGATAACCGAGCGTGACGCCGAAGTCCGCCTCGATGCCCGCGAGGCGATCGTTGACCTCCGATTCCGGCAAGCCGTGCGTGCGAAGCAGGATTTGCCGGCGGCCTCCGGTGACGAGCCCGCGGAGCTTCGGTGCCACGCTCTCGCGGAACATGTGCACCATCTCGCGGGGCACTCCGGGCAGCACGAACGTGAGCGCGCGATCGAGGCGCACCGAGAAGCCCGGCGCCGTCCCCTTGGGGTTCGGCAGGATCTCCGCGCCGCGCGGAAAATCGGCTTGCTTGTCGTTGCTCGGGGATGGGGTTCGGCCGAAGCGCTCGAGGCGGGCGCGAATCGCGGCGAGCGCTTCGGCGTTGCGCTCGAGGGGCACTCCGAGCACGCGCGCCACGCACTCGGTCGTGATGTCGTCGGTAGTGGGGCCGAGGCCGCCCGTGCACACGAGCACGTCGTATTCGCGCCCGAGCCGTGCGAGCGCCGCGCCGAGCTGCGCCGCGTGGTCGGGAACGACATCCATCTCGAGCACGACGCAGCCGAGCTCGGTGAGCGCCTCCGCGAGCCACGTCGCGTTCGTATTCAGAAGCTCGCCCCGAGTGAGCTCCGTCCCGATGCACAGAACCGCCGCCGTCGCCATGTGCCCGCGAGCTTGCCCGACGGGCGATGCTCCGTCGAGGCGTCCCGAGGCTCGAGCGTCCTCACTTCGTCGGCGCGGGAGGCGCCGTGCCTTTGGCGATCGGGTACACGCAGCGGAATCCGACGTGGGTCGCGCGCGGATCCGGGCTTTCGACCGCAGCCGTCACCAATTCTGCAGCGACGCGCGAACGGTAGGAGCCGCCGCGCGCTCGGTAACGGCCATCGGGATCCCGGGTCCATTCGGCCACGTTGCCCGAAAGATCCAACACACCCTCCGGCGTCGCGCCGTCGGGGCGCGCCCCGACGAGGTCCGGTCCCGTTCCGGAGTGGCTGCAGGGCCCTTGCTCGAGGCCGAACGCGGCGCGTCGGCAAACGAGGCCCGTGAAGCCCCAGGGGAAGCGTCGACCTTCGCTGCCGCTCGCCGCGAAGCGCCACTCGGCGGCGGTGGGCAGCCTTCCCTTGGCGAAGCGACAGAAGCGTTCCGCTTCTTCGGGGGGAAGCCCGGTAACGGGCAGGCCCGGCTCCGGCGTGCCGGGCAGCTCCTTGCACGCCTTCTTCGCGACGCACTCGGCGTAACGCCACACGGTGACCTCGCCGCGATCGATCGCGAAGGGCGCGACTTCGATGGGCTCCGAGCTCGGCGCCCGCTGCCAGTCCGCAGCGCCGGGCGGGAGCACGCCGCCCGGCAGCTCGATCTTCTCCTCTTCGAGCACGCAGGCCGAAGCGATGCCGGCGTCGATCCGAAACTGCCCAGGGCCGCATGCTATGAGGGGGCCGGTGCAGCGCTCGCCCACGAGATCCTGCCCGGCGCCGCAGCAGCGTGCGCCCTCGGGATCGAGGCCGCGCGGACAGCGCGTGGGTGGCTCGCGCTCGGCGAACGCAAAGCGAACCACGATCGCAACGGCAGCGATGGCAGCGAGGGCCGAGGCGATGCGCGGCGTCGGGTTCATGCCTGGGGCGTCGCCTCGGGCAACGGCTCGCCCTGAATCAGCCGCTCGAGCGTGGCCTCGTCGATCACGCGCGTGCCGGCTTTCTTCGCCGCGGCCAGCTTGGTCGAACCGACCTTTTCACCAGCGACGAGGAAGGTCGTGCCGGATTTGACCTTGTCGTGCACCTCCCCGCCCGCGGCGCGAATGGACGCGTGTACGTCCTCGCGCTTGCGCGAGAGCACGCCCGTGACACAGAAGCTCATTCCCGCGAGCGGACCCGAGGCGGCGACCGTGTGCCGCGGCTGCGGCCGCGAGACACCGAGCTTCGAGAGGCGTTCGAGGAGCTTGCGCGACTCGGGGTCCGTGAGGAAGGCGCGCACGCTCTCCACCATCTTCGGCCCGAAGCCGGCGATCGCGGACACGCGCTCCGTGATCTCCGACTCGGGAATGGCGAGCAGCTCCTCGAGCGAATGCACCGCTTCGGCGAGCTGACGCGACGCGACGGGGCCCACGTGCTCGATGCCGAGCCCGGTGAGCAGCCGATCGAGCGTGCGTTCGCGGCTCTTGGCGATGGACTCGATCACGTTCTCGGCGCTCTTCTTGCCCATGCGCTCGAGCTCGACGAGCTGCTCGGCGCGGAGCTCGTACAGGTCCGCGACGTCGCGCACGAGGTTCTTTTTCACGAGCTGTTCGATCAACGCTTCCCCGAGGCGGTCGATGTCCATCGCGAACCGCCGTGAGAAGTGGAAGATTGCACCCGCGACCTTGTCCGGGCAATGGGGGTTCGGGCACCACACGGCGACCTCGCCGTCCGAGCGCGAGACGCGTGTGCCGCAAGTGGGGCAATGCTCGGGCATGCGGAAGGGCTCCGCAGCCGCGGGCCGCGCGCTCACGTCGACGGCCACGACTTGCGGGATGATCTCGCCCGCCTTTTCGATCGTGACTCGGTCGCCGACGCGCACGTCGAGCTGCCCGACGATCTGCTCGTTGTGCAGCGACGCTCGGGAGACGACGGTGCCCGCGAGGCGCACGGGCTCGAGCACGGCTACCGGCGTGAGGGTGCCGGTGCGCCCCACGCCCACCTCGATGCGGACGACCCGCGTGGTGGCGCGCTCGGCGCCGAACTTGTACGCGATGGCCCAGCGCGGAAACTTCGCCGTGGCGCCGAGAATGGCCTGCTGGGAGAAGTCGTCGACTTTGATGACGGCCCCGTCGGTCTCGTACGGGTAGCTCTTGCGGTCGGCGTCGAGCGCGCGGACGGCCTCGAGCACGGCGTCGACGTCGTCACAGACGACGTGCTTGCGGTGCGTGGGCAACCCGAGCTCGGCGAGCCGATCGAGCGCTGCGGAGTGTGAGGGAGCGATCTCCGGCCCTTCCACCACTTGCCACACTACGGCTCGCAGCGGCCGCCGCGCGACGATGCGGGGATCGAGCATGCGCAGGCTGCCCGCGGCGGCGTTGCGCGGGTTGGCGAAGGGCGGCTCGCCGAGGGCGACGCGTTCGGCGTTGATGCGGTCGAGATCGCGCCGGAAGATGACCACCTCGGCGCGCAGCGTGAGCGGTCCGCGGTAGTCGATGGTGAGCGGCAGCGAGCGGATCGTCCGCAGGTTCTCGGTGACGTCTTCCCCGTGCTCGCCGTCTCCGCGTGTCGAGGCCTCGTGCAATCGGCCCTCGCGGTACAGGATCTCGACGCTCGCGCCGTCGAGCTTCGGCTCGACGCAGTAGCGCGGCCGCGCGCCCGCGGGCAGCCCCGCCACTACCCGGCGCGCGAAGTCACGAACCTCGGTCTCGTCGTAGGTGTTGTCGAGCGACATCATCGGCGCGACGTGGCGCACCGTGCGGAGCGCGCCGCGCGGCGACATGCCGACGCGCCGAGTGGGAGAGTCCGGGGTCGCGAGCTCGGGATACTCCTTTTCGAGCTCCACGAGCTCGCGGTACAGGGCGTCGTACTCGCGATCGGAAATCGCCGGGTCGTCGAGGACGTAGTAGCGGTAGTCGTGCGCACGAATCTCCGCGACCAGCTCCTCATGACGCTTTCGAGCTGCGTCGGCCGCTCGGCTCATGGCCCGCTCCTCCTTCGGCCAAGGCCGTGATTCGGCTGGAATTTTCGAGTCCTCGAGTGCATCGGCGCCTAGCATAGTCGCGCCCGTCCTGCTCGCGAGTGCGCCGCGCTCGATGTGCGCGGCGAACGTGAATCCTGCTCCGAATCCGCGTCGGTCTGCGTCATCCCCTCCGGCGTGGGCCCGAAATCTAGGCTAAGGTCCGCCGCGCTTCATGTCTGTCGGCGGAGAGCCCGAACGAGCCCCCGAATCGCACGTGACCCCGAGCCGCCTCACGGTCGCGGCTGCGAACGACCTCGAGCCGCGCTCGGAGGGCCCGCTGTCGTGGCGTCTCGCGGGCGTGCTCCGCACGCTCCGGCCGCACCAGTGGCACAAGAACGTCTTCGTTCTCGCGCCCGTGGTGTTCGCGAAGGAGATCTTCGCGGTCGAGCTTTTGCTGCGCGCGACGTCCGCAGTCGCGATTTTCTGCCTGCTCGCCGGCGCCGTCTACACCATGAACGACCTCGCCGACGTGGCGGCGGATCGGGAGCACCCCCTCAAGCGCTTCCGACCCATCGCCTCCGGGCGCGTGCCGGTTGCCTGGGCCCGCTGGCTCGCCGCGGGGCTGGTCGTGCTGTGCCTGGCGGGGTCCGCGGCGCTCGGGCTTCGGTTCCTCGGGATCCTCGTCGCGTACTTCGTGCTCAACGTGGCTTACTCGTTCCGGTTGAAGCACGTGGCCTACGTGGACGTGAGCTGCATCGCGGCGGGGTTCGTGATGCGGGTCATGGCCGGCGGTTATGCGACCAACATCGCCGTGTCGTACTACCTGCTCGCCTGCACCGCCTCGCTCGCCCTGTTCCTCGGCTTCGGCAAGCGTCGCCACGAGCTGTCGGTCGCGCAGGCGCGCGCCGGCAAGCAGCGCGCCGCGCTCGAGTCGTATTCGTCGCGCGGCCTCGACTTCGCGCTCGCCGCGACGGGCTTGATCACCGTCGCCCTCTACCTCACGTACACGCTCGACCCGCGGACACGCGCGTTCTTCCAGAGCGACTGGCTCTGGGTGAGCACCGTGTTCGTGGTGCTCGGGATCTTGCGCTTCCTCACGATCGTGCGCGACCGCCCGAGCGCCGAGAGCCCGACCCAGGAAATCGTGCGGGACGGCCCGTTCGTGGCCGTGATCCTGTTCTGGGTGGGGCTCGTCATGTGGGTCGTATACCATCTGCGACCGACCTGATTGCGTCGCCCGCCCGCTCCCGCTCGGCCGTCGGCGGGGGCACGCGGGCCGCTCCGCTCGCTGACGTGGACGCTTACCGAACCGACGAGTCGAGGGCGCGCCTCCTCCCCGAGGGCAGCGGGCCGCTCGACGACCTGGCGCTGACGCTGCCGGTGTTCCTCGGCTATCACCTCGGGGTGATTTTCTTGCCGGTGCGCAACGCGGCGGATCTGGTGACGCACCGGCTGGTCGCGTTTTCCGAGTACAGCGTGGTCGGTTACGCCGCGCTGACGATCATGATCGGGCTCGGTTACGCCGGAGCGTTGCTCGTTCTCGGGCGCGAGCAGCAACTGCGCGGCGAGCGCTTCGCGTTCGTGCTGCTCGAAGGCGTCGTGTACGCGGTCTCGATGCGGCTCATCGCGGGATACGTCGTGGGTCGCCTCTCGCTCGCCGCCGTGGGCGCCGAGGTGACCTGGTTTTCCGGCCTGATAACGTCCCTCGGCGCGGGCTTCTACGAGGAGCTCGTCTTCCGCGTGCTCCTGTTCGGCATCGGCGTGCGCGTGGTGCGCCGCGTGCTCGGCGCTCGGCGCGGCCTTTCCGCGCTCGTGGTGACGCCCGGATGGGCCGTCGTGGCGGCGGGGGTGTTCAGTGCCTGGCACTACGTGGGCGAGTTCGGCGACGCGTTCGACCCGCGATCGTTCGTGTTCCGCTGGGTGTGCGGCGTCGTCTTCACCGTGATTTACGCGCTCCGCGGCTTCGCTCCCGCGGTGTGGACGCACGCCCTCTACGATATCTGGGTGCTCGTGCTCCCGGAGCTCGGCGCAAGCTCGGTGGATTGAGCGCGCGCTCGGGCGCTCACGGTTTCCGGGCGAAGACGAAGTGCTCGATGTTGCCCTTCGGGCCGCCGAGCACGGAGTCGGCAGCGCCGAGCACGGTGAAGCCGTGGTGCTCGACGGCTGCGCGCGCTGCGGTGAGCACGCGCTCGCGCACCGCCGGATCGCGGATCACGCCTTTCCCGCGGGACACCTCGCGGCGGCCTGCCTCGAACTGCGGCTTGATCAGCGCGAGCAAGAGCCCTCCGGCACGCACGATCCGAGCGAGCGCGGGCAAGAGCTTGTCGATGCCGATGAACGACGCGTCCACGACCACGAGATCGATCGGCTCTTCGAACGCGCTCGCCTCGAGGTAGCGCGCATTCGTGCGGTCGCGGACCACCACGCGCGGATCGTCGCGGAGCTTCGGGGCGAGCTGGTTCTCCCCCACGTCCACCGCGTACACGCGCCGCGCGCCGCGCTGGAGCAAGCAATCGGTGAAGCCTCCCGTCGAAGCGCCGACATCGACACAAACGAACCCGCTCGGATCGAGCTCGAAGTGCTCGAGCGCGCCCTCGAGCTTGTAACCACCGCGCGACACGTAGCGCTCCCGCTCGCGAACGCGCAGAGGCGTTTCTCGCCGCAGAAGCTGTCCCGGCTTTTCGACGCGATCGTCCCCCACGAACACGTCGCCCGCGAGGATCAGCGCCTGAGCATGAGCGCGGGACGTCGCGTGCCCCTGCTCGAGCAACAGGAGGTCAGCCCGCACCTTCGGCCCGGCCGGTCCCGGCCTGTCACGTCGAGTGGTCACTTTTTTGACCCGATCGGCAGCTCTGGAGGAGCATCGCTTTTCGAAAACTTTTCGAGGAGGACTCGATGAACACTATCAAGCTCGGTTCGGCCGGCATTGCGGCAGGCCTCGTGGCGTTTCTGCTCTCGACCCCGGTGTTGGCGCAGGTGGAGGCGGAAGGACAGGTCGGAATGGGGCTGCCCGGCGGGGAGCCTGCGGGCGCCCAGCAGCGGGGTGCAACCGCGGGCGGACCGTCCGATCACGATCAAATGGTCGGCCGCTTTGCCGTCGGGTATCTCGGCCGGCGCACCATCCAAGTCGGAGCGGACGACGACGGCTTTGGTGTGGCCGCCCCCGTGATCGGCGTTCGCTACTGGCTCGATCGCTCTCTCGGCCTCGACCTCGGTCTGGGCCTCGGTTTGGCGAGCGAGTCCGTGGAGGTGGGCCCTGCGGAGGCTGAGTCCAGTGCGTTCGGTCTCATCTTGCATGCCGGTGTTCCTCTGGCCCTCGCGAGCTCGCGCCACTTCGTCTTCCAGGTCGTGCCGGAAGCGAACGTGGGGTTTGGCAGCGGGTCTGCCGGTGACAACGTGGACCTGAGCGGATTCCAGCTCGACGTCGGCGCCCGGGCGGGAGCGGAAATCCACTTTGGATTCATCGACATTCCCCAGCTCTCCCTCCAGGCGTCGGTCGGGCTTCTGTTCACGGTGCAAAACGCGAAGACGACCGTGGACACGGCTGCAGGCGAGACCGAAACGTCTCAAAATAGCGTGTTCCTGAGGACTGCAACCTTCGACAATCCCTGGAACATCTTCACGTCGAACGTCGCCGCGCTCTACTACTTCTGACCCCGCCTGAACGCACGCGCGGGCAGGCTAAACTTGGGATGCGTGCGCGGCGTTCCCCGAACAAGGAGGCTGACGTGAATTTTCGGCACGTGACACTTCTCACGGGGCTCGCTCTCGCGACCGCGATGGCGTGCGGCGGCTCGGGCGGCGGCGCCGAACCCGGGGAAGACACCTGGCCCGCCGATGGCAATCCCCGCCACGAGGAGCAAGACGCGAACGCCTCGGACCGGCCCGGCTACGATGGCGAGCGGTCCCGCGACACCGAGGCGCCGGTGCGCGAAAGCGAAGGCGCTCCTCAATCCGTCGAGGGGGTGCCGCCTCTCGGCGTTCCCGGAGGCCCCCCCGGTGGCGAAGGCTCGCCCGGTGGCGACGACTGCTTGCTCGCTGGCGACGCCTGCGCCATCTGCGAGTGCGTTTTCGGCAGGGGACACGAGAACTGCGCGTTCAGCTGCGATTGACGACCGTGCGTCGCGGCGTCGCGGACATCGCGCGGCGCCGCGCCACCACGACTGCGGATTTCCCCTCGCTCCCAGAGAAGAGCCCGCTCCGGACCGGTGCCGGGGCAGGTTGATCCGCGAATGCACGGACGAGTGGCTCCGACCCGACGCGGATAGACGGCGTTCGCGGAGCCTTGGAGCGATGAACCCCACGTAGGCGCCGAAAAAACGGCGCGCCATCCGCCGAAGCGGTCCTGAGTGCCAGTTGCCACTGGCCGCCGGCGAGACGCGCGCTGTTTGCTGCGCGTCGGGTTGCGGTCCACCGCGTGCAATCGCCCGCGCGTGTGGATCGACCCCGTCTTGCTGGTGGCGCTCGCGCTGGCCTCCGGTGCGTTCCTGGTGGATGCGCCGCTCGCGACGGCCCTCGGCGCGTTGGGGGTTGCGGGTGTCTTGCGCCGGCATCTTTCCGCGGGGGTGTTCGTGGGGGCGCTCGTCGCGCTCGGCATGGGCTGCGCGCGCGCTCATTGGGAAGTTGCCGCCTACGAGGCAGCGTACGAGCGGGCGCGCTCGGGGTTTCGCGCGCCCGAGCGCTGTGCTCTCGAAGGACGGGTCGCGTCGTCGCCGGTACTGAGCCACGATCGCATCGCTTTCACGCTTTCGCTCGAGGCGGGGCGCTGTGAGTCGCTGCGCCTGCCTGCCGGCATCGGCGTGCGGCTCGGGGGCGGGCCGCGTGACCTCGCTCGCGGCGATCGCGTGTCCGTCATCGCGCAGATTGCTCCCATCGAGCTGCTCCACAATCCGGGGCTCGCCGATCCGCGGCCGTTCGCGGCGCGCCGCGGGAGCGTCGTTTCGGGCACCGCGCTCGACGTCTCCATCGACGAGCGCGGCCGGGGTCCGTCGGCGCTCATCGATCGCGCGCGGGCGGCCGTGCGCGAGCGCATCCTCGCGACCTTCGCGCCCGCGGCGGCGCCGCTCGCGCGGGCGCTCGTCCTCGGCGAAAACGATCTCGACGAGGGAGACGCGGCTGCGTTCGCCAAGAGCGGGCTCGCTCACCTGCTCGCGGTGAGCGGGACGCACCTCGTGTTCGCGGTCGTCTCGATCGTGCGCGCGTTCGCGGCCGTGCTCGTGCGCATCGAGCGGCTCTCGGCGGCGCGCGACGTCGGGCGCGCCGCGGCGGTGTTCGGCATGGGGCTCGCGCCCCTCTACGCCGATTTCGCCGGCGGCAGCGGCTCGGCGTGGCGGGCCGCGTGGATGCTCATGGCCGCGTTCGCTGCGCGCGCCCTCGGGCGGATCCCGTGTGCGAGCCGGGCGCTCGCACTTTCGGTGCTCACGGGCTGGGTGGTCGATCCGCTCGTCGCGTTCGACGTCTCGTTTCTCTTGTCCGCCGCGGCGACGGCCGGGTTGCTCGTGCTCGGCGGCCCGCTCGCGCGGCCGTGCGAACGCTTGCGCTCGCGGCCGGCGCGCGCCTTCGGCAAGGCGATCGCGACCACGCTCGCGGCCATGGCGCCCTGTGCGCCGCTTTTGGCCATGCTCGGCTCCGACCTCACGCTGGCCGGCGTGTTCGCCAACGTGATCGCTGCGCCGTTCGGCGAGCTCGTGGCGCTCCCGCTCTGTCTCGCTCACGCGGTTACGGCCCCCGTGCCGCTGCTCGAACAGGGGGTGGCGCTCGTTGCTTCGGGGGCGCTGCTCGTGGTGCGCCAGATCGCGCACGAAAGCGCGGCAGCGACGTGGCTCGCCTTCGGCGTGCCCGATCCGAACGCGTATCAGCTCGCGCTCTGCGCGCCCTTGTTCACGGGTTTCTTGCTCGCCGTGCTCCCTTCGGGGCGCCCGGGCCACCTCTGCCGAGCCTGGGTCGTTGCTGCCGCGGTCGGCCTCGGGGTCATCGAAGTGGCTGCGCGTCGCGCCGGAGCGCCCGAGGGTGAGCTGCGCATGACGGCGCTCGCCGTGGGTCAGGGCGATGCGACGCTCGTCGATCTTCCCGATGGCTCGCTCATGCTCGTCGACGCGGGCGGGGCGCTCTTCGAAGGCGCTCCCGATCCCGGTGAGCGCGTCGTCGTTCCCGTGCTCCGCGCCCGCCGTCGCGAGCGAATCGACGTGCTCGTCGTGACCCACCCCCATCCCGACCACGCCGGGGGCGTGTTCGCGGTCCTCGACGCGGTGTCCGTCGGAGAAATCTGGTTGCCCGTGAGCGCCTCGGACGACGCGCCCGCGCTCGAGACGCGCCTGCTCGCCGAGGCCGCTCGCCGCAACGTCCCCGTGCGGGGCCCGCGCGCGCTTTGCGGCCGGTCACGCGCTTTTGGGGGCGCCGTCGTTCGCGTGCTCGCTCCCTGTCCCGATTCCGTTCCCGGGCGATCGATCAACGACAACTCGCTCGTCGTGCGCGTCGAGCTCGGCGAGCGTGCTCTTCTCCTCATGGGCGACGCCGAGCACGAGCAGGAAAACGCGCTGATTGCCCACCCGGCAATCCGCCTTCGCGCGGACGTGCTCAAGGTGGGGCATCACGGCAGCCGCACCTCGACGAGCGAGGTGTTGGTCGCGCGCGTCGCGCCGCGCGTCGCGACGGTGTCGTGTGGGGTGCGCAACCGTTTCGGCCATCCGTCGCCCGAGGTCGTCGAGCGCCTCACCGAAAGGGGTGTTCGGGTGCTGCGCACGGATCGGCACGGCGCCATCCACGTGCGCACGGATGGCCGGGATATGTGGGTCGGCGCCGCGCGGCCGAGCGTTCCGGCGCTCGTCGAGCGCCTCCGCGCCTGGTCCCTCGCGGCGCGCGTGTCCGCGGCGCGCGGGTCGTCCTCGCACTCCTTGGCGCCGTGAGCGTCTTCTGCGCCCGAGGCGTCCCATCCACGGAGAGTTACGATGGATGGTCGCCTCTCGGGGCGAGAAACGGTTCGGAACGCACCGAAAGAAGCGGAGAACGGCGTCGAACGGAGCGCACGCGTGAGAAGGGTCCGGACGAACCCATTTCGGCGGGGAGAGGCGGCGCGTGCCGCCGATGGGAAACGAGGCTAGAACGGCGATCCGTCGAACTGATCGGCCTCGAGGAGCGTTCGAATGGTGCGCCCGTTGATTCCGGAAGCAGATCTTGCGCGGCGCGTGCGCGAGATTGGAGAAGCGATTACGCGCGACTACGCCGGGCGCGACCTCGTCATCGTGAGCGTGCTCAAAGGCAGCTTCGTCTTCACGGCCGATCTCGTACGCGCGATTGAGGTGCCGTTGCGGGTCGAGTTCTTCGGCGTGCGCAGCTACGGTCATCGGACCGAGTCGAGCGGTGAGGTGCAGATCACGCTCGACCTCGCGCACCCGATCACGGGGGAGGACGTGCTCGTCGTCGAGGACATCGTCGACACCGGGCTCACCCTCACGTACTTGCTCGAACAGCTCCGCGCGCGCGGCCCGCGCAGCGTGCGGGTATGTGCACTGCTCCACAAACCCGCCCGCTGCGTCCGGCCCGTCGACATCGACTATCTCGGATTCACGATCGACGACGTCTTCGTCGTGGGCTACGGGCTCGATCACGCCGAGCGCTACCGGAACCTGCCCTACGTCGGCGTGCTCGGCGACGGACCCGAAGCTGCGGCGCGCTGATCCGTCCGGCGACGCCGCCACCCAGGCGCAGCGTGTGCCGCGGGGCGCCGCGGCCGTCACCCGGTAGTGCGCGAAACCGGAAGGGCGCGGGTTGCCGCCGATTCCGAGGGGGTTCCTGCCCGGAGGAACGGCGCGAAGCGGGCGCAACAGCGGTCCGATCTCGCTCGTTAGCGACGGACGCGGTACTCTCGAAGAGCGGGTCCATGATGGCGGAACGACCGAGAACGGGAACGAGCAGCCGAATCGGGCGGCTGACGCAGGTCTTCTTTGCGGCAATCCTCACCCTGGCCTGTGGCGCGCGCTCGAGCGGCGACGACGAGGTCGGCACGAGCGGTGGCTCATCGAAGGCCGGGCGCTCCCAGACCCCGTCGAAAGCCCCGGAGTCCCCCAGCGGCTCGGGAGGGACGAAGGGGGGTGCCGGCGGCTTCGATCCCAACTCGCCGTTGGGCCCCTGCGTTCCCGGTTTCAAGCAGGAAGACGAGCCGGATCGGCCGTGCAACTGGTTCGCGGACGGCCTCTGCTACGACGACAAGCACGCCGCCTGCTCGTGCGTCTGCCCGCGCGACAGAAAATCCATCTGCGCGAGCCCGAGCTACAAGGGCGACGGCAACCGCACGCCGGTAAACTGCTTCTGAGCGCGAGGGTTCGACCTCGGCGACGGCCGACGGTTACTCGCGAGGCGACGACCGTCCTCGACCCGACTGGCGGGCGATCGTCACGCGTGGTGGGGCGACGACCGCTCGTCCGAGCGTCACTCGCGGCGGCGCAGGCGTTCGAGGCGTTCGCGGATTTGGATTTCGAGGCCCTGGTTGGGGGGCTCGTAAAAGCGCCGGCCGACGAGGCGATCGGGGAGGGAGGGTTCGCCGGGGACGAAGCCTTCGTCGTAGTCGTGGGCGTAGCGGTAGCCGGCGCCGTAGCCTTCACGGCG
>QGUH01000642.1 GCA_003242355.1 Pseudomonadota bacterium | reverse complement strand
GGGGGGGCCGATAGGGATTGCCCCCCCGGCCCTGTCGGTGGCGGCGCCTTTGCGTTTGGGCCCCGCGGGCCCGGGGCGCTGCCCGGCCGGTTCGGGGTCTTCGACGGCGAAGTCGAGGTGCACCGGCGTCCAATGGCGGCGGTACTCGCGGTGCATGGCGGCGCCCGCGAACGGCACGGACCCCGCCGGCTGCTCGAGCAAGTAGATCGGCGCCTCGGCGCCGAGCAGCTCGGCCGCTTCGGGACCAAACCGCCGCCCGAGGCGCAACCCGAGCGCGCTCGTGTAGAAGCGGATGGCGGCTTCGAGATTCGCGACGTCGATGTTCACGAGCACACGGGGCATCGGCGACTCCTTTCGGTGAAGCGCGATCGCTGAAGACCGCGAAGCGCGGTCTGCGCGGCGCGTCGCTCCGTCCTCATCCATCCCGGTGTCGGGCGCAAGCGTGCACGCCCGAGCGGCCGAGCTGCAGAGGGCTCGGCCGAGGGGCTTGCCGAAGGCTGCGGCGTCTTCCCGAATGCTGCGGGAGAGAGCTTCGAGCAGCTTTGTGATGCGGCATTCTGCGCGAAATTGGGTGTTGGGAAGTCCGGTACGGTACGGTGCGGTGCGCGACGATGCTCGTCATCATCTGCTGGAACATCAAGCAGATCACGTCCGAGAAGGCGCGGGAGTTCGGGGCCGACGTGATGAGGGTGTTGTCGGAGTATTCGCGCGACACTCCCGTAATTGCGTTCATTCTCGAGAACAAGACGGAACCCCGGGAAGTGATCCAGTACTTCAAGAAGTCCGAGGCGGGGAGCCGCTTCGACTACGTGCATCTCGATCTCGGTGGGTCGAAGAATCGTCGCGAGAACATCATCGTGGCCTACCGCAACATCGAGCGGGTAAAGCTCGAGCGCTACACGGGTTGGGTCAAGGATTGGAATCAGCGCACCCAGGCACTGTTTGCCGAGGAGCTCCAGCGGGACCTCGACCTTTACGCGTTGCAGCTCCAGCGTTCGGGGCGCCGCCAGGACCCGGTGTGCCGCGTGCCCGAGCCGTTTCCTGCGCCCGAGGACTTTCGCATGCCGCTGCTCGTACGGCTGTGCATGAACGACCGCGAGTATGCGATCGTTGCGATGCACGCCCCGGGGCCGAGGGATGGCGCGAAGCGTGAGTACACGAAGCTGTACATGCAGGCCGTCTTGAGCACCCTGCCGCCCTGGGTCACGGTGGTGGTCGGCGACATGAACCTGTACTGCTCGACGCCGGAGAAGACGGGGTTTTGGGACTTGTCGCAGCTCAGCGGTGGGACCACGCTGTCGGAGTCGTTCGAGCAAACGAGCTCGCGGCTCGATCGCGTCCTGGTACGCCCGGCCGTGTCTGGGGCCATCAAGTTGTTCGAGCCATTTTCGGACAAGTCGGACACGAGCACTTGCTTCAGTGACCACTTCGGCATCGGCTGCAGCATCCGCTGGATGCCGGACATCGCGTCCATCCAGGGCCCCTCCCTGATTCCGTGGACTCTGGCGGAGAAGAAGAAAGAATACGAGGAGATGGACTGGGAGACGACTCAGCTCAAGCGTGCATTGGGCAAAAAGGGCGAGGAGTTGGGTCAGCGCCTCAAAAAACAGGCGGAGCGAATGATCGAGGAGACGACGGCCTGGACGAAATCGTGGATGCAAGGTTCCGGCTTCGACGAGCTGCCGTGCGAAGACGTCCAGTATCGAACCTGCGATTATATCACCTTCTCGTACGGAAAAGCGATCACGCTTCCGGAAGGCTGGACCCTCGGGCACGCGAGCGGGGAGGAGAACAACTGCCTCATCGACACGCTCGTGCAGCTCGTGGCTCGCGACATCACCGATCGGCGCGCCTTCGTGCAGTGGATCCGCACTCAGCTGAAGATACGTTATGGCGTGTCGACCGAAGGCTACTTGATGGCCGGCGTGCACTCCATTCCCATTCTCAGGATCATTGCCTCCGCGGGTATCCCCATCGATCCGGACGCCTACAGCGTGCACGCCATCGCCGTCGTCAACGACGTTCAGATCGAGGAAACCAACGGAAGCGGCGGCACGGATCTCTTCTTGTTCTGCGACGGCGACCACTACGACCCGATCTTCCAGAGTTGATCCGCACGACTCCTTGCTCGAAAAGCCGGCACCGCGTTCCGCTCGAAGAGGCTACACCGAGGCTCTTCGAATCGAATCGGCAACGGACGACCGACAGGGCGTGAGCGGGGTTATGCGCCCGCGTTCCGCTCGAAGAGGCTACACCGAGGCTCTTCGAATCGAATCGGCAACGGACGACCGACAGGGCGAGGTGAGCGGGGTGGTGTAACCACGTCACCGATGGCGGGATGTGCCGGGGCGGCGTGACTGAGCCGCGACGCTGGGATGTGCCGGGGCGGCATGACCGATGGGCGATGTCGGGACGCGCTGGAGCGGCGTGAGCGCTCGGGGACGCCGGGATCGACGACTGGGGTGACTTCGGCGAGGACGCCTCACGGAAGACGGACACGCGTCTCGCTTGCATCGCGGACACCAGCTTCAAGGTCTCACCGGTGTAGAAACGTGATCGTGCAGCGATGCCGGAGTGCGTCGGAGTGGCCGATCTGTACCGGGCTCAGCGGAGAAACGTGACCCATCAGCGGCTGCCGAGTCACTCGGGTGCACCGACGTGTAGTCGGAGATGGTGTTCAAGATCCTCGACTTTTGGCTCGAGCTCGGGGTCGATGGCCTCCGGCTCGACGCGATTTCGGCGGGGCGGTCGGCACGCTGGGAGGCGATGGCGCCGAAGCGAGCAGCGCTGAGCGGGGGAATGCGGCGAAACAGAACTGGGATCAGCACGCGGAGCGCGGCTTTTCGAAGAGGCTCAATCGCCCGTGTCGCAGCCATCCCCTACGCAAAAGCCAGGTTTCCGGAGGAACCGTCGCAGGAACGTCCCTGTCGCGCGCCAGCACTCGAGGCACGAGCTCGGGAGCGCAGCGAATCGGCGCGCCCGAGAGCTCTGCGAAGTGCTCGAAATGCGGAGCGGAAGAGAATGGATCGACCGGTGCCCGGTCCGTTGGCCGGTGCTTTCGGAAGTTGGTGAGCACGTAGGCGAGCGCATGCCGAACGGCTCGCGGGGTGGTGAGGGCGCGCCCGTGCCAGCGCTCGTCCCAAAACTTTCCCTTTGCGAAATAGCAGCCGGTTGACGTTGCGTGCAACGCGGATGGCGAAGCTCCTCAGGCCCGAGCTCAGCGCGCGCGTGTCGCGCGCCTCGACGATGAGGTGCACATGATCCGCTTGCACCGAGTAGTGGACGATACGAAACACGTCCGGCGCGCGACGGTTTGCGGCCTCGATGGCAAGGCGCAACGTGGGGAAGATGTACTGCGAACGCAACGGCCGCGAACGCCCGATGCGTAACCAGGACGGGATGCGCCCCCGAATGTTCGGCGCGCCGCCGATGAGGAACGCTGGGGCGCTTGCTGATGCGCTTGCGGCCGGCCCCGCGCCCCCGCCCACCCCACCCCTTCGGAACCTCCACAGAG
>QGUH01000641.1 GCA_003242355.1 Pseudomonadota bacterium | reverse complement strand
GCCGCCCGCATGCCGGGTGGTGTGGCAGGGGTCCCGAGGGATTACCTCGGGCCCCTATGCCGATTCGGGGGACCGAGCCGGCGTGGTTTTTGCCGCTTTCGCGCGGTCGGGCGCGCGAGAGCGCTTTCCGTCGTCGTGCCCCGAACGCCCGGGTCTGCTCGGGGGAGGCGCGATTTGTAGAACGCCGGTCGGTTCGAACCGATCGGCGTTCTGGGAGGCCGGAAATCTCGGCTCAGGGAAGCACGAGGGCGGCGCGTGCTGCTTCGCGTCGTTCCGCGGCGAGTGCTTCGGCTTCTCGGTCGGTGCGCGTGGTGCGCAGCCGCTCGATGAACGCGTAGGCCGCCGCCTTCTTGCCGAGGAGCACGCGCCACCGCTCGAGCGGCTCTCCCGTGACGAGGTGTTCCTCCACGGCCAGCGCGAACACGCGCGCGTACGCCTCGGCGTCGAGGCGAAGAGCGAGCTGATCGAGGATGAGATGCGGAATGCCGGCGCCGTGCGAACGGCCGAGCATGCCATTGACGAGGTTCATCGACAGGCTCTGATTCGCACAGCGAAATGGGTGCAAGCGCACGAAGCGGTGGTGGAAGAGCGCGAGCTCCTGCACGGCGCGCGCCGCGTCGCCCGTTTCCGCGGCACGGCGCGCGGCACCGTACGCCGAGAAGAGCTTGTCGAAGTGCTCGGGGCGCATCGGCCGCGGCGGGCAGAACCACGCGCCCGACTCCGCGTCGTCGATCGCCCGCCCGTGGACGACGCGGCCCCAGGAGAGCCCGTCCGCGTCCACGATCTCCCGAGGCTCGAGGCTCGCCGGATCGCCGGCGCGCAGGGCGAGCAGCCGCTGGTACCGCTCGCCGCCGACCAGCCCGACGCCGACGCGTGGCCCGCCGAGCAGGAGGGTGCCGCTCGCGCTTTCGAGCCGGCGCGCGGGCGTGGTGTAGAGCGCCCCGGGGCGCACGCCCCCTTCGGTGATGCGGCTCGCCGGGCGATAGAACGTCACGAGCTCGGGCCCGAGCAGCGCGAGCACGTGCAAGCGGCGCAGCGTTCGCAGCGGGTCGCGCTCGAAATCGTCGCGCCAGGCGCGCGCCGCGCGCCGGACGCCGGCCATGTTGTGCCAGTAGGCACGAACGATCTCGTACGGCGCACCGGGAAACCGCACGAGCTCCGCGCCCGATATTTCGGCCTCGAGCGCCGCGATCGCGTCGGGAACGAACAGGACCAGGCCGAGCGCGCGGCGCAAGAGCTGCTCGAGCGCGGGGCGATCCGCGCCCGAGAGCGCGCGCAGCTCCGCGATGGTGCGCGCGCCATCGACGAGCCCCAGCACGCGCTCGACCGACGCGCGAGAGACACCCTCGAGGGTGACGCCCCCGCCGAGCTGCTGCGAGCCCACCGTGCACGTCCCGCCCTTGGCCCGCACCTCGAGGTCCCCGGGGGCGCGCACGACGTCTTCGTCCCAACCTTCGAAGCGCGGGCGCGCCTCGGCGAACAAGTAGTCGTCGGTCGTCGCCCGCGGCTCCCGCGCGAGCCAGCGCTCGTACTCGAGGAGCTCCCAAGGAACGTCGAGAACGAGCTCGATGCGCGCGGCCGGGTCTGCGTCCATCAGGCGAGGGCTCGGGCGAGGCCCGCGTCGTCGTTGGAAACCGCGTTGAGCTCCGGCGCGAAGTCGCCGGGCTCCCGATCGTACGCGAGCGGCAGGAAGCGCTCGAGGATCTCCGTCATCCGCTCGCGAAGCAGGGTCGAGCCGGGATCGAGCCGACGAACGAAGACCAATCCGGAGGGAGGAGCGAGCACGGTGGTGATCTCGAGGTCCGGGCGGTACGCGCGCAGCGCCGGCACGAGCTTCCACGTGTCGCCGACCCAGAACTTGGTCGAGCGCTCCCGAGCCGCGGCGCGCCGGAACGCGGGAACGCAATCGTGCAGGACGATGGTGCCGTCGGGGTGACACCAGCGCTCGACGTTGGCGAAGTCGGAGAGCGCGTTCTCGAAGGGGGGCATCCCATCGATGAACCCGGGCCCGACCCGTAGCTCGCCGAGCACCTCGGTCCGCGAATGCGTCGCGAAGAAGGCGTCGCTCTCCTCGTGGAACAGGCGGGTTCCCGCCGGGAGCCGGTGGCGAATCGGATAGCTTGCCGGATCGATGCCGATGGCCACCTCGGCGAAGCGGGCGAGCGCGAGCGTCGCGCCCGTATCGACCCCGATTTCGAGGTAAACGCGCGGTCGCAGGCGCTCGTGCACGCGCGCGAGCACCTCGCGGTAGTGCGGCCCGGGCATGAGCACGGTTGCGAACAGGCCGGAGGCGCGCGGGTAGTCGGGATAACGCTCGAGGATGCAGAGCAGCGTGTCTTTCGCTTCACTCCGCCGGTTCGCGCGCAATAGCATCTCCGCGCGGACCGCGAGCGCCGGCAAATGCTCGGGCTTGCGCGCGAGCACCGCATCGACGAGCGCGAACGCCGCCGCCGCATCGCCGCCCACGAACGTCGCGACGGCGCGGCACAGCGTGAGGGCGGGGGAGTCGCTTTCGTTCGCGAAGGCGTCGCACAGGGCGAGCGCATGATCCCAGGCGCCCGCCTCGAGGCACTGCTGCGCCACGAACACGAGCTCGTCGGTTTCCATCCCGGCGAACGCCGCCCGGATCCGTTCGGGCGGCGCGACGAACGCGTCCGGTGCTCGGATCATGCGCGCCCGACGATCGCCATCGCCTCAGTTGAAGGATTCGTTTTCGCGGAGCGCGAAGGGCGCAACGGTCGCGTCGAAGCGTTCGCCGCCGGGCAGCCGCATTTCGTAGCTGCCGTGCATCGAGCCGAACGGCGTCTTGAGCGCGCATCCGGAGGTGTACTCGAAGCTCTCGCCGCTGCGCAGCACCGGCTGTTTGCCGACGACTCCGGGCCCCTGAACCTCTTCGACGTGGCCGTTCGCGTCGGTGATGATCCAGTGCCGGTTCAAGAGCTGCACGGTTTCGCGGCCCTCGTTGAGGATGCGAATCGTGTAGAGAAAAAACCACTCCCGCTTCCGCGGATCCGAATGGCCGGGCGAGTAGCGGGCTTCGACACGAACCCGCACGCCCCGCGTGACGGCTTCCGAGCTAGACACGCGGCTACTGTAACCCCACACTCGGTCCAGCGCGGTTCGGGCCGAGACTGCCGGCGATCCCCGACCACGGCCGGAAGCACCGCGTTATTCTTATGGGCCGGTTGGTCGGTCCAAATTCGCGGCAGATTGCACCATGACCCGGGCCGCGGGGTTCTCCCGGCTTGACACTCGGGCGGACCTATACGACCGAGATCCTCCCCCGTGGCCGCTTGTTATTTCGACGTAGACGGTACGCTCGTCAGCACCAACCTGGTTCACCCGACGCTTTTCTATCTGGCGAACCAGGGCACGCCGCTGCAGAGCGCCTTGCGGATTGGCCGCGCCATGCTCGGAGCCCCGCGGATGGCGCTGGCCGAGCTTTTCGATCGCCGCACCTTCAACGAGCTCTTGTTCGCGACCTACGCGGGGATGAGCGAAGACCGGCTCGAGCTGCTC
>QGUH01000640.1 GCA_003242355.1 Pseudomonadota bacterium | reverse complement strand
CTTCTTTTTTCTTTAAGGCTCGGGCACTCCCGGGGTCTACCCCTTCTCTTTCCGGCGCCCGCTCAGATTGGTATAAAGCCGTCACCTTGCACAGAGCGCGCAACGGGCGGCGCTCGTCGGGGCTTTCCCCGAGCCCCCAAATGCCGACCGCGAGCTCGAGCTCGTCACCGGGGCCGAGCGGCTTGACGTCCTTCGCGTCCGGCCAAGTGCGGGAGAGCACGAGCTCACCACCGGGAGCGAGCGTCTTTCCGCGATCGCCGGAGCGGGTATCCGAGAACGTTTCCTGCGTTCCATCCGCACGGAGCACGCGCCCCGCGAACGCGAGCTCTTGCCCTTCGGGCGCGAGCACCGAACGCTCCATGTCCGTTTCGAGCCGCAAGCGCACGGTGACGCGCACGGCGTGCCCTTTGCCGGCGCGCACCGCTTCGGCGCGAGGCCGGAGCACGACGCCTTCCGTCCGAACGCGCATGCCCTCGGGATTCACCACGTAGCGCACCTCGCGCTCGGGCGGCTCGAACGGCTCCGCCGCGGGTCCCGCGTCGTTGCTCGCCGGCGTGGATTCGGCGCCAGCATCGGGCGGCGGCGCAGAATCCGTCGAAGCCGTGCCCTCCGCCTCGGGGGAAGCGCTCTCCTCGCCCACCGGCGGCTCCAGGGGCTCGGGGGCAAGCTCCGTCGTCGCCTCGGGCTCGCGCGGCTCGACCGGCGTGCTCGCGCAGCCGATCGCGAACACGAACGCGGTACCGACGAGACGGTATCCGGAAAACCTCATGGCACGCCTGCCCTTTCTTCGGCGCCGCGGAACTCGCGCGCCATCGCCACGCGGAGATCCGGGTTTTCGAGGACGTCGACCGCCGTCCGGGCCATGGCCTTGGCCGCGACGAGCATCGTCTCGATCCCGCGCTCGCTCCGCGCACACGCGGCGAACGCGTGCTCGTGGCAGATGGTCGTGCCTTGGTCACAGATCGCGAGATAGGGATGAATCGAGGGCACGGCGTGGCTCACGTCGCCCATGTCCGTCGAGCCGGCGCCAGCGCTCGGATCGCGCTCGCGCGGTTTGCGTCCGAGCGCCTCGAGCGCCGCGCCGAAACGGCGCGCCAACGTCATGTTGTTCCGCATGCTCTTGTATCCGACCTGGATTTCCATCCGAAGCTCGACGCCACAAGCGAGCGCCGCGCCCCGAGCGCAGCGCTCCACGATCGCGCACACGCGCTCGAGCTCCGCGTCGTCGGGCGCGCGCACGGAGAACTGACACGCCGCGCGCTCCGGAATGATGTTCACCGCCTGGCCGCCGTCCGTGACGATGCCGTGAATGCGCACGCCATCGCGCATCGAGACGCGCTGCGCGTCGATCAGCCGGAACGTTTCGAGGCAGGCCGTGAGCGCACTCCGCCCCTCCCACGGTGACATGGCGGCGTGGGACGGAACTCCGTGGAACGTGAACGCGTACCGCCGGTTCGCGAGCGCAGGATGGGCGAGGATGTCGCGATCGTAGGGGTGATACATCATCGCCGCTTCCACACCCTCGAACACCCCCGCCTCGAGCAATCGGATCTTTCCGCCGCCGCCTTCTTCGGCGGGTGTGCCGATCAGAACCACGGCTCCGGGCAGCTCGTTCGCGACGCGCGAAAGGGCGAGGAAGGCGCCGACGGCGCCGGCGGCAATCAGGTTGTGCCCGCAGGCGTGCCCGATTTCCGGGAGCGCGTCGTACTCGGCGAGGATCGCCACCGTCGGAGCGGGCCGAGCTCCGATGCGCGCGCGAAAGGCCGTCGCCAGGCCCCCGAGCGGCCGCTCCACGGACGCCCCTTTCTGCTCCAAGAGCTCCGCGATCCACGCGCTCGCCTGGTGCTCTTCGAACGCGAGCTCCGGGTGGGCGTGGATTCGGCGAGCGAGCGCCTCGAGCTCCGGGGCAAGCTCGTCGACGGCTCGATCCAGGACGTTCCGGTCTACCGTCATCGCTCCGAGCCTATCCCAGGCGTCGGCCATTGGCGAAGTCCTCCGATACACTGCGCGCCGATGCGCTTCCGTCCCCGCCCCTCCCGCGCACCCCGCTTCGCCGCGGCGATCCTGCTTTCGGTGCTGCCCGCGTGCCGCTCTCGCGACACCCCGCGAACGAGCGCAGAAAACGCGCCGTCCGCGACCGCAGCTTCGTCCACGCCCCCGGCACCCGCGAGCGCCCCCCGAACCGCCGGCCCTCCGCGCAAGGTGGAGCACGGCGAACGCGCGATGGGCACGAGCCTGCTCTTCGTCGCCTACACCAGCGCCACGCACGACGAGCCGGCATTGCGCGCCGCATTCGGCGCAGCCGTCGCCGAAGTGGCACGGCTCGAGTCGATCCTCAGCGAGTGGCGCTCGGACAGCGAGGTGAGCCGCGTCAACCAGAGCGCCGGGAGCTGGGTCACCGTCGGACCCGAGCTCCTCGGCGTGCTCGATCGTTCGCTCTGGGCCGGCCGCATCTCCGAGGGCACGTTCGACGTCACGTTCCAGGTGCTGAGCGACGTCTGGAAGTTCGGGACGGCGCAAGACCCCGTCCCGAAAATCCCCACGCGAAAGGAGATCGAGGCGCGCCGCGCCCGCGTCGACTACCGCCGGATCGAGCTCGATCGCGAGGGGAGCCGCGTGCGCATCCCGCCCGGATTCCAAATCGGCCTCGGCGGCATCGCCAAGGGCTACATCGTCGATGCCGCCGCGCGCGTCCTGCGACGGCACGGGCTCACGGCGTTCCTCGTCCAGGCCGGCGGCGACCTCTACGGCGCTGGACGCAAGCCAGACGGCTCCCCGTGGGTGAGCGGCATCCAGGACCCTCGCGGAAAGTCGGGAGCGTTCTTCGCCACCCTCGAGCTCGAAGACCACGCCTTCAGCACCGCGGGGGACTACGCCCGCGCGTTCCATGTCGATGGCAAGCGCTACCACCACATCATCGACCCACGCACGGGCTATCCCGCCACGGCATCGCGCAGTGTCACCGTCTGGGCCAAAGACGCGCTCACGGCGGACGCGATCGACGATGCGGTGTTCATCCTCGGCCCCGAGAAAGGGCTCGCGCTCGCCGAATCCCTCGACGACGTCGGCGTCGTCATCGTCGATGCAAAAAACCGCGTCCACGTGAGCTCGCGCCTGAAAGGCAAGCTCCACATTTCCCGCCCGCCCACGGACGGCCCTTGACCGACACCGCCGCCCACGCGTCGGAAAACGCGACCAAGGTGCGCGCGTGGGTAGTGAACGAAGCCGTCGATGGGAGTCCCCCTCGCGATTGCTTCCCTGCATGCGCCCTCGAAGGGGGTACCCCTCGCGATCTGCCAGCTGCGAGCCGAGTTTTCATTAGGGCTGCTATCCAGTTTGCTTCCCAGCAAGCACGATCGAGGGGGTCCCGCCTTGCCCCCTCCTTCCTGACCCCTGCCTCCGCAACACCCACACACCCTTCCCTTCCTCCCCCCATACCACCCCCAACGGGCCCCCCCCTCTACTCTTTTCCACTTTCCCCGCCCCCCACAACTCGACATATTCTATTGTTCCACGTTT
>QGUH01000639.1 GCA_003242355.1 Pseudomonadota bacterium | reverse complement strand
CTGGAATTCCCGGGATTTATTTATCTTGTCTCCCGTCAAAACCCGCGCCGCGAACTGCACGTCGTGATCGACAACTCGCCGACACACAGCACGCCCGAGGTGCAGGCGTGGCTCGCCAAGAACCCACATGAGCGGTGCACTAGTGCACCGCTCATGTGGTGAGGTCAATTCCCCGAACGCAGGTTCCAGCTTATCCTGCTGCAATCGCCCCCGGAAACGTTGTTCGCATCTGATTTGCGGTGCACCAGCTCATCGCTCATCGGGGTTCGGGTCCTCTCGATCGCTCCCAGCGACGGTCGCGGGTGATCGGCGTGCTCGCGTCAGAGAGCCGACCGCGAAGTAAATGTCGCTCCGAACGCGGGTGTGTTCTTCGAGTTGGAGGCGGTCTCGAAGGAGGCGAAGCGCTTCTGCCCGACCCACCGAGTCGGCTTGCTCGAGCAGGTCGATGGCGGCGCTCCGGACCTTGGGGGAGGGATCGTCGAGCATCTTCGTGGCGAAGGCGATGTCCAAGCCCGGAAGCAGCCCGGCCACCGTGACGGCCTCCACGCGAAGATGAACGTGCGGCGAGCGAGCCCAGCGATCGCGCAGCTCCCGAAGGAGCGCGCTCGGGATCCCTCGATTCGTGTGCAGGCTCTCGAGGATGCTGGTCAGACGACCGGCTCGAGCCGGGCCGGGCTCGCCGTCGAGCAGTGCCCGGATCGTGTCGTCCGTCACGATCGACAAGTCGGTCGCGTGTGCCACCACGGTTTCGGCGAGCTCCTGGAGGTCGTCTCCGGCTTGGGGATCTCGCAGGACGTCGAGCGCGCGGCGCAGCACCTCCTCGCCCGGAATCCGTCCGATCACGGCGAGCCGAATCGTGTCGCGACCGGCGCCACAGAGCCATTCCCAAACGGCGAGGGGCGCGCCGCTCGGAACTTCGAGCTCGTTTTCCATGGCTCCCAGCAGGGCGAGGGCCGCCAAGGATTGGATACCGCGGGGAGCGTGTTGGTCCTGAATCGTGTCGAGTGCAACTTTCAAAAACTTGTTCATGCCCCAAGAACACTGTCAGGGGCCTGAAAGTTGAGGTTCTCGGACGGGTCGCGCGAGAAAATGTGGGAGCGGCTGGCTTTGCCCGCAGTAGGTGGGCCCGGGTGTGGGCCGGGGACTTCGTGGGCTGCTCGCGACCCGATCGGGATGACCTCCGCCACGGCAACCTGTTCGTCGGCGTCCTCGGAGGGGGCTCGGCACTTCGCCGTTGCCGTACCCTCGCACGGGAGTTATCCTCGCGAAAGTGGTCGAGACTGGGGAGGTCTCGGCTCGTTTCGGGAGCGGAGCATGAGCAAGAGCGATTCAGCCGAGCTTCGGCGCGTGGAGGAGGCGCCCGCGACACCGCCTGCTCGTCCAAAAACATTGCGGCCGCGGTTGCCGGTGTCCCGGGAACCGCCGGCGCTCATCCCGGCGCGGATGATCAACGAGGTGCTCTACTGTGAGCGCCTCATGTACCTCGAGTGGGTGCAGGGAGAGTGGGCGGACAACGTGTTCACGGTCGACGGCCAATCCGTGCACCGCCGCGTGAACCAGTCGGGAAAGCCTCTGCGCGATCCGCCGGCGGATCCTTCGGAGGAGCCGCCGCCGTACGTCGCCCGTTCCGTGTGGCTCAGCTCCGAGCGCCTGGGAATCACCGCGAAGATCGATCTCGTCGAGGTCGAGGGCGGCTCCGTGGTGCCCGTCGAGTACAAGCGCGGCGCGTGCCCGGACGTGCCCTCGGGCGCCTACCTTCCGGAGCTCGCGCAGGTTTGTGCGCAGGTCCTCCTGCTGCGCGAGCACGGCTACACCTGCGACCACGGCGAAATCTATTACGCCAAGGACCGAAGGCGCGTCCCGATCACGATCGACGATTGGCTCATTCGCAGCACCCTGGGCGCCGTCGAGCGGATCCGCGGCCTCGTTCGGCAGGGAGAGCTGCCACCGCCGCTCGTGGACAGCCCGAAATGCAACGGCTGCTCGCTCGTCGGGATCTGCCTTCCCGACGAAACGCACGCGCTCGTCGAACACGCGCCCCCAGCCGAACGAGAGGCGGACGATCCGTCGCTCGAGGTCGGCGACGACCCTTGGGGCCTCGCGCCGGCAGTCGAGCAGCCCGTGCGCCGCCTGTTCCCCGCGCGGGACGACAAGCTGCCCGTGTACGTGCAAGCGCAGGGCGCGAGCCTGCGCCTCGACGGGGAGCGGATCGTGATTCAAGCCAAAGACGAGCCTGCCCAGGAAGTGCGGCTGAGCAACACCTCGCACGTCTGCATCTACGGCAACGTGCACGTGACCATGCCCGCGATTCGCAAGCTGCTCGAGCGCGGCATTCCCTTGTTGTTCCACTCCTACGGCGGGTGGTTCGTCGGCCAAGCCGTGGGGCACGACTCGAAGAACGTGGAGCTCCGCCTCGCGCAATACGGGGGCACGCAGGATCGAGCCCGGTGTTTGCAGCTCGCGCGCAGCTTCGTCGCTTCCAAGATCTTGAATTGTCGCACCCTGCTCCGCAGAAACCACGAAAACCCGAGCCCCGTCGCGCTCTCGGAGCTCAAGCAGCTCGCGCGCAAAGCGCGTGACGCGGAGTCCCTCGAGGCGCTGCTCGGCATCGAAGGCACGGCGGCTCGGCGGTACTATTCGGAGTTCTCCGGTATGCTGAAGGGCAGCGGGGCGCTCGAGTTCGATCTCGAAGGGCGCAACCGTCTCCCGCAGCGGCATCCGGTCAACGCGCTCCTTTCCTCCTGTTATTCGCTGCTCACCAAGGAAGTCACGCTGGCCGTTCGCGCCGTGGGCCTCGATCCGCTGCTCGGCTTCTATCACCAGCCGCACTTCGGCCGGCCATCGCTCTCGCTGGACATCATGGAGGAGTTCCGGCCGATCCTCGCCGACTCGACGGTGATCAACGCCATCAACACCGGTGTCGTTCGTTCCGACGATTTCATCTGCGCCGCCGGCTCGGTCGCGCTCACCGCGCCAGCACGCAAACGCCTCATCCACGCCTTCGAGCGGCGCATGGACCAGCTCGTGACGCACCCGGTCTTCGACTACCGCATCAGCTACCGTCGCGTTCTCGAAGTGCAAGCCCGTCTGCTGAGTCGTTTTCTGCTCGGCGAGCTTCCGCGGTATCCCGAATTTCGAGTAAGATGAGTCCGTTCTTCCGCGATGACCGCTCGTCGTTCACCGTGACGGCGAGGTACCCCGAGTTTCGAGTGAGATGAGTCCGTCCAGTCGAGGCGCTTCATGCGGCACACGTACGTCGTGACGTACGACATCTGCGATCCCCGCCGATTGCGGAAGGTCTACAAGCTCATGCTGGGGTGGGGCGACCACATCCAGCTCTCCGTCTTTCAGTGTGAGCTGAACGCGCGCGAGCTCGTCCAACTCCGTTCCGAGCTCGCCGAAATCCTGCGCCCCACCGAAGATCAAGTCCTCTTCGTCGACATCGGCCTTTCCGAAGGCCGCGCCTCGAGCGCCATCACCTCCCTGGGCCGCCCGTACAGCGATCCCGAACGCCTCGCCGTCGTCGTCTGAGCC
>QGUH01000638.1 GCA_003242355.1 Pseudomonadota bacterium | reverse complement strand
TGATGAGCTCCGGCATCGCCGTTATCGCGGTGAACGGCACCTCGGCGCCCGGAGCGATTTGGTCGCGCAGCTCGAGAAGCTCGCCGTACAGGCGCCGAGCGCGCTCGCGCGAGAACCGCGCTCCGGGCAGCGCCGACCCGAGCACGCGCACGCCGATGTCGAAACGCCCTCTGCCGAGCCGCTCCCGGGCGAGTTGCTCGACGTAGGCGCCTTGATCGAGCAGCTCGTTCGGCAGCCGAACACGCACCTCGGTGTGGCGATGGTTCAAGGCACGGACCTCCACGGAGATCCGGGCGTCACCGATGTTCGCCTGGCCGGCACCGAAACCGGTCATACTGCGCATCGCGGGATCTAGAGCCCCTTTCGTCGCTTGAGCTCGTCCATCATGCGACGATACTCGACTTCCCACATCGACGTGCCTTCCTGCACGTGCTTGAGCTGGGCCCGCACCTCCGCCTGCAGCTCTTGCTCTTCGGCGGCTTCGCGTCGCAAGGGCTCGCGCATCTTGCGCCGCAGCACGTAGTCTTCGGCGAACACCTCGTCCACGTTCGCCGAGTGCATCAGCATCTCGACCAGTTGGTCGAGGATGTAGTCGATCCCCTCGTCGCCGATTTTGATCTTCCGCTCTTCGGCCACCAGCTTCTTGATGCGGCCGAACTCGCTCTGCGGCAGACCGCGTTGCGCGACCAGCGTCTTGGCGCGTTCGGTGACGTCCTGCTCGTCGCGCAAGTACTGGTTGAGCACGGCTTGCACGTCGAGCTCGACCTCTTTCAGCGAGGGCGCCTCGATGTCCCCGTCCCGCACGATGGCGGCGACGATCTCGTGGGCGAGCTTCGGAATCTTGGCGCTGTAGAGGCGCATGGGGGTTTCAGTACTCCATTTTGCCCGCCAAGAGCCACGCCGGCTGGAGGGTCACCCCAGAAAATCCCGACGAATCCCCGTCCGGTGGCATGCCGCCCCATTTCGGTGCGCGCCGTCGATGCGGCAGCGATCTCGATTTCCTTCACGATGTCGGGCACTTGGGCCCGGACCTGAGGCGACGGAACACGGCCGCCCGCTGACGCTGCTTGTAGCGGTCGTGGCTCGCGTCCCCCGTCTCGTTGATGGCCTCGCTCTCGACGTCCAGGATCTGGAACTCGCACAGCACGTACACGATTGGGCCCAGGCTTTCCGAGCCGGCCGGGGCAAGCTCCATCAGGTGGGGGGGGACGCGAACGGGAACTTCCGTGACGAACTGCACCACGCGATAGCTCGGCGCGGTGAAGCGGTTGTCCGTTGGCGCCATCGAGCCGTCGACCCGCCACTGGAGCTTGTCGCGCACGGACGCCCAGTTGGGGTACTTCTCGAACAGCTGGCGCAAGTCGAAGATCGTGTTCGTGCTCTGCTTCGGGACGACGTAGTTGAAAGGGAAGAGCTGCTCGGTCAGGTAGAGCAGCACCGGCAAGACGTCTTCACGCGTCCGCGTGACGATCCGGAAGCGAAGCTTGTCGTAGAGCGCCGCGGCCGTCGCTTCGGGGCGCGAGAGCAGCTTGGTGTACGTCGAGTCGAGGTTCTTCCGACCGCCGATGAACTCGGTGATCGGAAAGCCCTCGCTCAGCATCGTCCCCACGATGCGGTACACCTTTTCCTCGACGAGGTGGAACAGGTCGCGGTCGCCCACCGGCAGCCGGAACAAGAGCTCGCGGCCGGCCTTTTGATTGATGATCTGCACCACCTTGAGGATGGTGCAGGCGCAGACCTGCCGATGGCCCTTGCCGGAGGCCATCTGCAACAGGTCCTCGATTGCGGCGTTCTCGACGGGCTTCGGGATCTTGAAGTTGAAATGCCGGCGCAGGTAGCTGACGGCCTCGCGCTGCACCTGCTGGATGAACGCTCGATCTCCCGGCAGGTCGAGGTAAAGCTCGTGGTTTTCGACGAACCGGCGGGCCCGCGCGACGTCGGTCAGGTTGAGGCGATACCAGTCGATCACCGAGCCGCCCGTCAGGATCAGGCGAATCG
Organism: Pseudomonadota bacterium; assembly: GCA_003242355.1. Taxonomy (GTDB): domain Bacteria; phylum Myxococcota_A; class Polyangia; order Polyangiales; family Polyangiaceae; genus PMG-095. Next base: position 1,539 of record QGUH01000638.1, on the reverse strand, counting down.
CCTCGATGTCCTGGAGGGTAAAGTCCTCCAATCGCTTCAACCGCGGGGCGTGCGGCAGCGTCGAGATGCGCTCCGTCGAGCGCGGCGGCTCCGGGTCGTGCTGGGTCAGTGGTGCGGGGTCGTGGCGTCGTTGGGTGCGGGACGCCGGAGCGAAAGAGTAGCGAAGAAAATCCCGAGTGTGACGCCGAGCACGACGAGCTGGGCGCCGAGTGCCTCGTTCGCCCACAGGAGCGCAAGGGGGGCCGGTGCGGCGAGGTACCAAGGGTTGATCTTCATGCGCTTCGGTTCTCCTGAGTGTCGGTCCCGACCGGCCACGCCCCAAGCCGATCGGGGTAGGGACATGTAGGTTGATATGCTACAGAGGTCCGCGACGGGCCAAGAGTTAGCGAGGCGTGCCGCGGCGTTCAAGCACCTCGTCGGGTGAGCAGTTATTTATGTAGGTAAAGATGCGCCGGGAGGGTGTGGACAGGGCCGACACCGGCGACCATCGGTGGCTGGGCCACCTACCTAAGTGCGCGTGAACTTTGGGGAAAGCCCGCTCGCAGGGCTCGCCATGCGCGTGCGGAACGGTGTAGGGTTTTTTGACGTGACGCACGATGCACGTCTCGTGGGTGCGGCCTGGTTGGTGGGCGCGGTGCTCGTGCTGTTCGCCTGTGGCGATCACGGCGTGCTCCCTACGACGGTCGAGCGGGGGCCGGACTTGAGCCTCCCCGACGTGGTGTTCGACGAGGGGTACTACTACTGCCGTGTCGAGCCGATTCTGTTCGAGCGTCGGTGCGGCCCGGGCGATCCGAGTCAGGGTGATGCCGCGAGCGGTTGCCACGCGAGCGTGACGTCGTTTCGGCTCACCGAGTACGCGCCGCTCGTCGCGGAGTCGTGCGGCGGGGGCATCGTTCCCGGCGTCGCCATCCCCCCGCCGGCCGCACAGAACTACCAGACCGCTCAGGCGCGGATGCGGCGCGACCCCGACCAGGCGCCGCTGTTGCTCTATCCGACGGGGCAAGCGCAGCACCCGCGCACGGTGATCGAGGCGAACAGCGCGGAGGCGGACGTCATCCGAGCATGGGCCACGCAGTATTCAACGCAGTAGTCTGCGCCCTGTCGCTCGTCGTCGGGGCGGCCGCGGCGTACGCGGACGAACCCGAGGTGTTCGCGCGGGTGGTGGTCTCCGAAACGGAGCTGCGCAGCGGCCCGGGAATCTCCCACCGCGTCATCGAGCGCGCGAAGCGAGGCGACACCTTCCTCGTCGAAACGCGGGAAACGAAGGGGTTCTGGCTGGAAGTGACGCTCGCCGACGGACGGACGGCGTACGTGCTCGGCGACACGGTGGAACGGATGACGCTCGCGGACGAGCCGGAGCTCGCCGAGCAGCGCCCGGGGGTGTTCGCGCCCCCGGCGCTCGCCACGGCCCGCGGCGGATTCGCGCTGCTCGCCGGGATGCACGATGGTGATGGCTACGCCGAGGTGCGCCCTGCGCTCGTGATCGCGCCCTCGCTGTCGTTCGAGCCGTACGTGGGCGTCGCGCTCCTGCCGGAGAGC